>JALYUS010000407.1 GCA_030853625.1 Chloroflexota bacterium | reverse complement strand
GGGTTTGCATCGCCCGCGTCGCGCGCTCGATTGCCTCCGGTGCGATCTTGACGTAGACATCCATTGTCGTGCTGATCTGGGCATGCCGGAGGATCGTCTGGATCGTTTTATCGGGTAGTCCGGCTGCGTACAGCAGTGTCGCGGTCGTATGTCGGATGGAGTGGAGCGGCACGACGGGAACGCCGACGCGCCCACAGAGACGCTGCCACTGCTTGCTCAGTTCCGTGCGGTCATAAGGCTTCCCGGTTTTCGTCCGGAAGACGAACCCCTTGATCGCGGGGCGTGCCGCGCGCTGTTTCGTCAGCGCCTCGACAACGAAGGGGGCGAGCGGCACCGGCGCATGCGAACTGGTGGTCTTCACCGCGCGGACGATCAGTGCGCCGTCTATGCGCTGTAACTGGCGTTGCACCGTGAGCGATCCGCGCGCGAGGTCAATATCCTCCCAGTACAATCCGCACAGTACGGATGCCCGCAGGCCCGTGCCGAGCGCGAGCGCCCAGCACGCGCGAAGATGATGCGGGTTGGCGAGGATACGTCGTGCCTGCTCTAACGTGAGGACGGGCCGCTCCTTTGCCGCATGCGTCGGGGCGTCGGCCAACGAGGCGACGTTGCGCGTCAGGATGCCCGCTTTGATCGCGTCGTTGAGAGCGATCCGTAGGACGACACGGGCAATCTGTGCGGTGCGCGTATGCCCGGTCGCCGCGATCTGCGCGCACATTGTCTCCACGTCGCGGGGGGAGAGTCTGAGGAGCGAGCGCGCGCCGATCCGGGGGGAGATGTGCAGCCGCACGGTATCGGCGTAGGAACGGTAGGTACGCGGTTGTCGGGCGCGGATCGTCACGTCCAGGTGCTTCACCCAGCCTGCCAGGTACTCCTCGACGCTGACCTTCGCCGCGTTCACGTCCAGCCCGGCGCTGTACTCGCGCAGCATCCGGTCGCGCTCGGCGCGGGCATCGGCCTCGGTCTTGCCGTACGCCGTCTTGCGCAGGCGCTTGCCGCTCGCGTCCGTGCCGAGCGAGACCTGCGCGATGTAGAGGCCGGAGGGTTTGTGCAGGCTGACACTGCCCTCGCCACGCGCGCGCGTCATCTCAGCACGCCGGCGTGAAGTACGCGGAATCAATCTGCGTTTGCTCGTCGCCGACGTAGATGTCCACCCGCACCGTGAAGCCGCAGGTCGCCGGGCCGATGTTGCGGGTCATCGCCGCCATGCCATCGCTGCCCGTCTGCCAGTCGAGCGTCGGGGTATCCGTCCGGTAGTTCCAGACGGTGTGGACCGGCACGCCGACCTGCGGGAAATCGCAGAACGGATCGTCGCAGAGTGCAACCCAGATCACCTCATTGGTGTACTGGCGCGGGTGGGCATACTGCGCGTCGGTGGCGAAGTACCCATCCGCGCCGACCGGCGATGCCGTCGCCACCAGCCCGACGATTAGCCCGCATACCGCCAGCGCCCGCACCACGCTCTGCATTCCAGCCCCCCTTGACAATTGCGAACAACCGTTCTACCCTACGTACACCTGTAGCGGTATCTCACGGAGGCGATATGGCACGGAAACGGCGAAATCCCGATCAGCGCACACTGATTCCTGCCGCTCCGCTCACACAACGCAACAATCCCCATCCGCTCCTCACCCTACTCGCTCGCGACCGGGTTTGTCCGCTGGTAGAATCGCCAGCGAGTCTCCGGCGCCAAATTGGTCTTCTTTCGCCTCTTTCTGATACCCCCGTATGCCGCGAAAAAGATGTTTCAGCATGAGCAATTCGTCGTATCGCACGTCGGGCGTTAGTCCGAGCGTGCGATATCGCTCGATGATGAGACCGGTCTCGGCGTCGGATGCATCGCCACTCACGTCGGGGGGCCAAATCCCCGCGTAGGCGAGCGCCATCGTTGTCACAGGTACCGAAACAGCATGGGCGAACGATTTGAGTTGTTCGGGCTTCGCCTCTCTCCGCTTTCCGGTCTCCCACTTCGACCACTCCGCTTGCTCCATGCCGATACGACCCGCCACCTCACCCTGCGAACGGTCTCCTCGCGTGTGTTTCAGCCATCGCCCAAGTACGGTTGGTGTGTTCTCTCGCATGGAATCCAAGATAGTGGGTTTATGACCTATTGACAATGGCTGTGAAGTCATAGTATGATGCCCTCATAGGAGGTAAGCGAACATGCCAAACGAAGACTGGGCACAGACAAGTATCGCGTTGACGCACCCGCTAAAAGCATGGCTACAAGCGTATGCGAAGCGCCATGACCTCTCCGTATCTCAGGCCGTGCGTCGCGCGCTCACTCTCCTCATGCGCGAAGAAAGTGCTGAAAGCACTAGTGCGGAGAGTGCGGGCGAGAACGCTGCCGATTGACATGACAGTACACCCGGTCAAGCGGGAATGGTGATCTGCTCACGAGAGGGGGTGAGGACGATGGAGCGACAGGCGGAGGGATACGCACGATTGGAGCGACACATGGATTTGCAAGCGCGGCTGATGCGGGTTGCCGACGAGATGCGGCAAATCAGCACCCAGATGGAGCAAGAGGCGAAGGCAACACGCCAGCAAAACCGGCAGGCGCGCGGACGCTGAAATCCCCCGGCGAGGGGATGACAGCAGGGAATGAATGAGGTGTACGAACATGGTAACGAAGAAACCACCATATGTCAATCGCTCGCACAACGAGCCGCGCATCGTGACGAACGTCGAGGCGGCGCGTCAGCTGGGCTGCTCGGCGCGCTCCGTCCAGCGGTGGCGGCGCAAGGGGCTACTCGTGACGGTCGTGGTCAATGGCAGGGCGCGTGTGCTCTCGGCGAGCATCCGCGATCTCGTGGCGAAAGGGACACACTAGATGCACGCAGCGATCAGCAGCACGGCGATCCCCGGCACGACTTTCTATGTACGTCCGAGTTGGATGGGCGATCTGAACGGCTACGCGACCTTCGCCGCCGTGGACGTGGCGACGGGCATCAGCCTGGATGAGGACGACGACTTGACGACGCTCATGCAGCGGATGGCGGAGCGACACCCCCATCTCGCACTCGTCGAGAACAGCGTGACGCTCGGCGCATTGCGGAACGTCGCACCGGAAGGACGGCTGTAGATGGAGACGGCGCGCGACCAACTGACAGAGGCAATGCAGCGAGTAGAAGCCGCGATCAACGAGGCGGAAAGCGCACTTGGTGAGGCGTCCGATGAACTGCATCGCCTCCGCATGCTGATCGTGCCGAACGGTGACGCGCCCGACCCCGACGCACCCAATCCGACCGTGGAGCGGCGGCGGCTGGCAGAGTGGAACCGGATGGCAGGACGAACGGAGGCGACGCGATGACGGCAACCGTAACCCGCGCCGAACGCGACCGGCTGACGCGCCTGCTGATTGCAGAGCGTCTGGGCCTACCCGTTGCGGCTATCGGCCCCGCCCACGAGTGGGAATTCAATCTCGGCAGCCTCGATGACGGGGCCGCGTGCGTGACGTGGTATCGCGATTACAAGCCCGCCCGCACTGAGACGGCGGCAGGGAGCGAAGCGCGATGAGCGACGGAACGCCAACGAAGGCAACGCCGGGGCCGTGGACGGCACACACGTTCCAGTGTGACGGCGGCAGGCAGGAAGCGGGCGCACAGATAGACGCGGGAGAACGACCAATCGGCGTCGTGTGGGGTCATGATGGGCTTTCTTATTCACCCGCTGCTGGCTTTTACGAATCCCTTGCGAACGCCCATCTGATCGCCGCCGCGCCCGATATGTACGACGCGCTTGATGACGCATTGGGATTGCTCGTGCAGATACAGCAGGGGCTGGATGTCCGAGGCATCGTTGACGGGAACATCCGCCAAATTCTCGCCGTCCGTGCAAAAGCGAGGGGTGAGCAATGAAATGGACGAACGAGACCGAGCAGCACGCCCTGCGCACCAACACGCCGCGTGCAGGGGAGCCGTGTTACGAACCCTACAGTCCCGCGCCGGACGATTGGTGGCGCGTTGCGATCATGTATGCCGTCGTCGGCATCATCGCCCTCTGCGTCATCTACGCCGCGCTCGTTGCGCTGCCGGTGATCGGGGCGTGGGTACGGGGGTGGGGGACATGAGCGCACTGCCTGCCTGAACATTCCGAACGGACGCCCTGTACGGACAGCGAGAGGAAACGACGATGAAGGCACGGGTGAACTGGGCGGCGGTGCGCTCTGGCGTGATGGTCTACGTGGCGTTGATCGCGGCGTGGGGCGTTGTGACGCTGCTCAGGCTGTGGATGGGCTGGTAACGAAAGCAGGAGGAGAGATGACACCCGAAGAGATCGCACAGCAATTTCATGAGGCGTACGAGCGGTTAGCGCCGGACTATGGCTACAAAACGCGTGAGGCGAGCGCGAAGCCGTGGGCCGAGGTGCCGGAACAAAACAAGCGACTGATGATTGCGGTTGCCGCTGAGGTAGGCGAGAGCATCATCGCCGTGATCCGCAGCGAGAACGTGAGGGCGTACAACACGCTCGAAGAACGGAACGCAGACCTCGAAGCGGAAAACGCGGGACTGAAGCGGATGAAGGACGAACTCAATCCGGTCGGCACGGCGATGGCGGCGTGGCTGCACTCTCGCATCGCGCTCACCGAGGCATCGTCCAGCGTCAACTTTGAGGCTGCTGAGGCTGCTGATGATGCGCTTGAGAGGGCGCTGCGCGGCTATCTGATCCGACCGGGGATGCGCGGCTCGTGGGGACGGGGCGCACCCCGCTCATGGGAGTGCGACTTCGACCCACAAGGGAAAGATGGCGTGTATGGCTGCGAGTGTGCGGGCGGTGGTCTCTCCGAGGAGCAATGCCGCACCTGCTTTTACCGGACACCCATCGGGAAGAAGGGGACATAGGGCGAAAGGGGAGGCGGGCATGGCAGCAGCGGTATGGGATGACGACGAACAGGAGCGACAGACAGTCACCGTGCGGCGGGTGGACGCGGCGTATCAGGCGCGCGTGGAGGCCTGCACGCAGCGTGGAGAGGAGCGGGGCGACCTGATCGCGGAGTATGCGGCGATTGCCGATCAGATGGCGGTGCTGGCGCGGCGGCGGGAGTGGTCGCCCCAGCACATCGCCACGGCGCGGCGGCTGGCGGCGGACGCGTTGCGGGCAGTCCGGCTGATGGAGCGGGGCGAATAGTTTGCGGGGGAGTGACGATCTCTCGTTGCGCCTTCCGCCCTGGCGAGGGGGGATTGGGTGGCCGTCACCCGTCCGTATTGTCCCGTCGCCAGGGCGGAGGGTGGCTC
>JALYUS010000394.1 GCA_030853625.1 Chloroflexota bacterium | reverse complement strand
GCCTACCATGTGCTGCGTGAGGGGCAACCGTATCGTGACCTGGGTGCGGACTACTTCGACAAACTGGACACGACACGGCTGGAGCGGCATCACGTCAACCGGCTGAAGGCGCTCGGCTATCAGGTGGTGCTCACGCCCACGCTCGCGGCATGATCCACAGCGCGTGAGGCGGTATTTTCGTAGGAAGCAAGACACGACGACGTTCGCCATACCGACAGCACGTATGAGTCAACCAGGTCATGGCTTAGTTTGCGTCTGGACTTAGCCGTATGAGTGACCCGGTATCCTTGCACTGACGCTGGCAAACCTGTTATCCTCTTGCCCAACTCGACATAATATGGGACCGCATCTCCCGCTCACGCCGGGGATGGCGGTCCTTTTCGTTGCGGAGGAGCGGCGATGGGCATGCGACAGCGGATCGAGGCGACCGACGACTGGCAGCAACTGGCGCTCTTGGTGGGATCGGCGGAGCAGCGCACCTACGAACTCATCCGGCCGGTCGTGCTCTTCGGTCATTCCCCCGCCGAGCGCGCCCGCCTGACCGGCACCCCGCAACGCACCTTGTATCGACAGGCGGCCCGCTTCGAGCGCGAGGGGATGGCCAGCCTCTTCGCCCCGCCCAAAGTCGAGCGCCATCGCACGCTCCCCGAGAATATCCGTCGGCATATCCTCGCGCTCAAAGCCGAGCATCCCGCCTTCCGGGCCAACGAGATCGCCAAGATCTGCGCGGTCCACTTCGGTCGGCGTCCCAGCCCTCACACCGTCAAGCGCATCCTCGCGGAGTCACCGCCCGCGCCGGTCGCCACGCGCCGCTATCCGCCCTACTATCGCATCGCCGAGCCGGACGCGCGCCGCTATGCGGTCCTCAAATTGCACAGCGAAGGCTGGCAGAAGACGAGCATCGCCGCGTACCTCGGGGTCGATCCGCGCACGGTCTACGAAATCCTGCGCCGCTGGATCGCGGAGGGCGTCCCGGGCCTGGACGACAAAAGCCACGCCCGGATCGGCCCGCGCAAGACCGATCTCCACGCAATACTCACGGTCAAGCAGTTGCAGGAGAATCCCGAACTCGGTGCCTTCCGCGTCCACGCCAAGATACGACAACTCGGCATCTTCCTCAGTCCGCGGACGTGTGGCCGCATCCTCGCCGCGAATCGGAAGATGTACGGGTTCAAGGCCCCGCCGCGCAGTCCGAAAGCACCGAAGCCGCAACCCTTCGCCGCGGAACGGCGCCATCAATACTGGAGCGTGGACATCCGCCACCTTGATATGGCGAACATCGGCATGAAGGTCTACTGCGTCTCGATCCTCGAGAATTATTCGCGTGCGATCCTGGCGAGCGGTATCTTCCCGGCCCAGGACTTGTCCGCCTATCTCATGATCCTCTACGCGGCGATTCGGCAACATGGCGTGCCGGAAACCTTGGTCAGCGACAGCGGCGCGGTCTTCGTCACGGCCAAGCAGGCGAAGGCGGTCTACGCCGCCTTGGGCATCGAGAAGCGGGAGATCGAGCGGGGCAAGCCCTGGCAGAACTACATCGAGACGACTTTCAAGATTCAGCGGCGGATGGCCGATTGGGACTTCGCCAAGGTGACCGGTTGGGCGGAGCTGCTCGCGGTGCATGACCAGTGGGTGGCGGATTACAACTTCCAGAGCCATTGGGCACATCAGGAACGGACGGATGGGCGGCTCACGCCGCGCGATGTCCTGGGCTGGGTGCTCGGCCGGGAGGTCATGCCGGAGGATCTGCATCGGCTTTTCTACCGGACGCGCTTCGGCAGGAGACTCGACAAACTCGGCTATCTGCGCTTCCGCCACTGGCGGGTCTACGGCGAGCGCGGGCTGGCGAAGGAGCACGCCGCAGTCTGGCTCTACGCCGAGACGCTGACGATCGAGTTCGCCGATGAGCCTATGTCGCAGTACCGCGTGCGGTATCAGCCGGACAGGGCCCATTTGCTGGCGGTCGAGGAGCCGCTCCTGTTCGAGACGCCGTACCGGTCGGCACAGTTAGCCCTGTGGGAATTGAGCGACACCGAATGGCTGAAGGTGATGCGCCGCGCGCCGTATGCACCACGAAAACCGCGTCGCGACGTGCTTGAGCAAGCCGCGCTCTTCGGCTAACGGTACTGCGGGAACGTCTTCTTGCCACGCTCACTGCACAAATACCGGGTCACTCATACGGCTAAGTCCACTCCGGGTGTCCCGTCCGACGGTGCGCAAGTACGTGAATGCGGACACCTTCCCCGAGTGGCCCGCGCGCCGGACAAAGCTGAGTACCGGAACTGCCCATTCGACCTACTTGCAGGAGCGATGGGCGGTGGGCTGTCGTGACTCGACGCTGCTGTGGCAGGAACTGCGGGCGCGCGGATTCACCGGCTCGGTGCGGATGGTGCAGCGCCTCGTCGCGGGATGGCGCGTCGAGCCTGCGCGACGCGGGCGTGCTGCACACAGTGCGGGTCCCGCACCGGCCCCGGCCCCACCGCGGCTGCGGCCACCGTCACCGCGTCAGGCGGTGTGGCTCCTGCTGCGGCCATGCGAGCGCGTCGAGCCTGCCCAGCAGACGATGCGGGCGAAGCTGTTGGCTGCGGCGCCGGAGATCCGCGAGGCGCTAATGCTGCTGGAGGAGTTCCGACGATTGGTGCGGGAGCGCGACGGAGCGGCATGGGCGGGGTGGCTGCGCGCCGCAGAAACGAGCTCAATCCGCGAACTGCGCGGCTTTGCGGCCAAACTGCGGGCCGACAGTGCGGCGGTCGAGGCTGCGCTGGCGTATCCGTGGAGTTCGGGGCAAGTGGAGGGGCAGGTGACGAGGACGAAGCTGGTGAAGCGGCTGATGTACGGC
>JALYUS010000386.1 GCA_030853625.1 Chloroflexota bacterium | reverse complement strand
TGCCGCGCGACGATCCCCGATGACTGGTCCATGCAGAGGCCACAGTGCATTGCCAGGATCACCGCCTGCGTCCGATCCGCGACTGCCATCTTGCCGAAAATATTGTGCAGATGGTTGCGGACAGTCTTCTCCGCGAGGTCGAGCGCGCGGGCGATCTCCTTGTTGCTCTCGCCGACCGTCAGTCGGCAGAGGATTTGCCGCTCACGCTCGGTCAGGTCAAACATCGTCGGCTCCCCGGCTCCCCGGCGCACGCGTTGGTATTCGGAGAGGAGCGTGCGGGCGACGGCTTCATCAAGGAGGACCTCGCCGCGCGCGGCGGCACGGATCGCGCGCACGACCTCGCTCGACGGCGCGTCCTTCATCACGAAGCCGGCGATACCCGCCTCGATCAGGCGGCGCATGTCGTTCGTGTCATTGTCCATCGTCAGGACGACAACGCGGATGTGTGGATGCTCGACCTGCATGCGCCGGGCGGCGGCGATCCCATCGAGGACCGGCATGAAGATGTCGAGCAGGACGACATCGGGTGACAGGGCCACGACCTGCACGAGCGCGTCGTGACCATCAACCGCCTCACCGACGACGGCGATGTCGGCGTAACTGCTGAGGACGAGCCGCAGTCCCTCCCGGACGATCCGATGGTCGTCCACGATCAGCACGCGTATCGTCATGTGCTCGTCTCCTCGCCTGCGATGGGAAAGACGAGTTGCACGGTCGTTCCCCTCCCCACGCTGCTCTCAATGAGCAAATTTCCCCCGTTCATGAGCGCGCGTTCCTTCATGCCAATCAGTCCAAAATGGACCGAGTGGTTGGCGATCTCTTCCGGTGGGAAAGCGAACCCACAGCCATTGTCTGCGATCCGCAAGACGACACGATCGGCCACGACGGCGAGGTGCAGGCACGCGTGATCGGCGGCGGCGTGCTTGACGGTATTCTGCAGCGCCTCCTGCGCGATGCGGAGAAGGGCGGTCGCCTGTGCGCGGGAGATCGGCGGCACAACACGCGGGATGTCCGCTGTGATCGGCAGATCGGTCTTCACGGTCACCTGATCGACCAGGTCGCCGAGCGCGGCGCACAGATTCTCCGGCCGTGGTTCACTGCGGAGTTGGTGGATCATCGAGCGCGCTTCGTGCAGCGCGCCTTTGACTTCCAGCGCCATGCGCTCGAATCCGGCGCGCACCGTTGCCGCCTCCGGGCCGAGTGCGTCGCGATAATACTCCAGATGGAAGGCGATCCCCGCGAGCGACTGCACGAGACCGTCGTGCAGCTCGCGCGCAATTCTTCCTCGCTCGCCCATCACCGCGAAGTGCTCGAGCTGCCGCTGTAACGCGATGTGCTCAAGCGTGAGGGTCGCGTCGCGCGCGTAGATGGCGAGGAGTTGCGCATCCTCGCGCCCGCCTTTCGTCTTCGCGTCGCGGACGAGTTGGAGGACACCTTCCACAGAGTCACCCGCCGAGAGTGGGACGGTGATCGTCTCGCGCCCGTCTGCGTCGGGCGAAATGAAATACGCGTCCATGCTCGCGATCGTTGGGATGACGGCGGCGTGCGGGTCCGTGTCGTGATCCCGAAACGATGGCCACTGGGAAGCGAGGATCCAGTGGCTGTCCTGCGGATCACGGAGCAGGAGGCGACTCCGCGTACCGCCGCCCAATCGGAGCGCCCCGCGCGCGATCTCCTGATACGCCGATTCTCGATCAGTCGGCGCGCGCACGGTCAGCGTGTGCAGCGTCGTCACCTCCTCCTGCAGGTGCTGGACGTTCTCGAGCTGGTGTTGCAGATGATCTTCCCGGTCCCGCAACGTGACGATGACGCGATAGAAACTCATACTCATTGCGACGAGAAAACAGACGCGAAAGATCGCGTCCCAGAGATGGGTGTGAGTAAAGGACGTACTGCCGGGGACAATCGCCGCGATAATACCGGCGAGGATCGCAACCACCAGGCCGGTGCGACGATTCAACGTGCTCGCCAGCGCCAGCGCGGCGATCAGGATGGACATCGAGAGGAAGTCCGTGTTCGCGTCGCTCGCGCCGGATTCCTTCAGGAAGATGATGGCGAAGGTGACGGCGAATGCGCTGCAGATGACGAGCCAGGGGAAATGCGTTCCCTCGGCCTGCTCCATCCCCCGCGTTCCCCGCAATCGCTGTATCGAGACAAACACGCTTGACCCCCTGACTGATCACCACGGATGACGTGCGGCATGAGCGGATGGGTGGCCGGTGCGCGGGCCGCAGCATCGCGCGCACGGACACGCCGCAATGGTACCGTACCGACGGACATTTCACTTTCTGGTCCTCGGTCATCCATCCGGTCGTGGCAATGATCGTTCACTATGGAACGATGACGATTGAGAAGCAACGGGACGAATGGCCCAGAGAACCCAATGTGCGTCGGATTGGTAACAGTAGTCACCGATCGGGCAGGATTCGCCGCCGTACGAGCCCGACGGTCAGGAGCGAATCGCCCAACGACGTGTGGGTATCGCGCGTCCCGCCATTACCCGCCACCGTCGTCCCCCACTCTGCGGTCGTCCGTGGTGCTGCCGCGCGGAGCACCCGCGTGTTCTCCTTGGGTGAGAACTCTGCTGCTCGTCCGACCGCCTTTGACCAGTCCACCGTCAAGTAGTAGATGCCGTTGATCGTCGTCTCGCTGAGCAAATCTGTAAGCGTGAACGGGTGGAACGCGTCCCGCGGCAGGCCGATGCCGAAGCGAGCCATTCCGAGCCACTGGTCCGTGGGCAAATCAGTGCGGAAGGTGTCTCCCAGCGCGTCAATCAGGTCCGTTGACTTACTGAGGAGATTGAGTCGCTGCGCCTGCTCGCGGATCGAGAGGATCACCTGCTGCTGCCGCGCGTTGCGCCCGAAGTCACTGTCGTCGTGCCGCGTGCGGACGTACTTGAGCGCCTCCGCCCCATCCAGGTGCATGATCCCTGCCGGAAAGAAGACCCGCGCATACTGAAAATCCGGCGTGGGGTACGAGTCGTCCTTGATCGGATACGGGTTAT
>JALYUS010000376.1 GCA_030853625.1 Chloroflexota bacterium | reverse complement strand
AACCCGCAAGAAAACGATCTCTTCGCCTCCTATTTGTCCAGTTTCACGCCACTTGCCGGAGATCGGCGCACCGCCTGTCTACTCGGCGAGACGATACGCGGCATTATCGCCAGCGAATCGCTGTGTTGCAGCCGGATCGCTGCTTTTTCCCCCTGCGCTCGCCGCGACGCGGCACGCTGAGAAGCGGGTTCGTCGGATGGTGCATGGCGAGACGACCACCCGCTCCCCCTTCAATGCCGACGATGTGATTGCCCGACTATGCACTCGTGGCGTCGAGCAGTTGCGCGGCGAAGCGGGGATTTGGGTGATCCTTGATGGCTCTGATTTGCGCAAGCCCTACGCGCAGGTGATGGAGGGATTGCAGCCGGTGAAGCGCCTTTCCGGGGGTGGGATGATTCCCGGCTACCGGACGATCAATGCGATCGGCATCGGGGTGGAGCGACGCGGCCTCTTGTATCACCACCTGTTCAGCAGTACCGCCGATGATTTTATCAGCGAATCCACCGAGACGCAGCAGGCGCTGGCGGCGGTGGGCACTGCCCTCGCGCCGCTGGGCGCGGCGGTGACCTACATCCTTGATGCTGGCTTCGATGACATCGCGGTCTGGGACACGATCTGGGCGCAAGAGGCATCGGTCGTCTGTCGGGTGCGGGATCGCAAGCGGCTCGTTCATCTGAGCGCTGATGCGCCCGCGTGTCAGTTGCACGTATGCGCGCCGCGCTTGCGACCGCTGGCCGAGGTGGAAACGGAACTGGTCGTACGCAAAACGGGGCAACGACGCGAGAAGTTGCAGCCGGTCAGCGCGGTAGTGGCGGCGGTACCGGTCGTGCTGCGCTATCAGCACGCGGCACGGATGACCGCGCCGGGGGAATGGCGCGAGCGGGCAATCTGGCTGGTGGAAGTGCGGCTGGCAGACGTCGGCCCCGAACCGTGGTGGCTGGTGACCGATCACCCGGTGACCAATGCGCATGAGGCGACAGAGGTGTTCCGGATGTACCGGCAGCGGTGGGCGATTGAGGACAGTTTCAAGGTGGGTAAGCAGTGCCTGGGCTGGGAAGAGGTGCAGGTGCTGGATTTCGACGCGGTGCGGTTGCTCGTCGCCCTCGGCTGGGTGGCGGCGGGCTTCCTCTACGAGTTAGGCGTGACGCTGGAATGGGAAGAGGTACGACTCTTGCGGCGGTTGGGCGGCGGGGAGGAACGGGAGAACCGACCACCGGGCAAGATCGTGCTGACACGCGGGTTACGGCGGCTGATGGATGTCTTCGCGACCGAAGCAATCCTCGCGGCGCACGTCAAGGAATACGGAGCGTTACCGCCCCGGATTGCGGCAATCCTCGGTCGTCCGGTGGTCGGCTGAGTTATGTCCGGATGTCAGATGTGCGTGCGGTGACAAAAAGCGCGCGAGGTGGTACCAATGAGCAGTAGGATTCCCCATGGTAGCCGTTCCAACGATCCGACCGGCGACGTGCCCGCCCCTACCCTCCGCGCCCTGCTGCGTGCCGTCCATGACGCCGAGGTGCTCTACGTCGCCTTCCCCCGCCTCCAGCGCGCCCTGGTTGTCGATCCCCGCCCCGGTGTACCGGACTACCCTGCGGTGCTCGTCGCCACGCTGGCGTTCGGCGCGGGCGGGGAGGCGGCGGCCGTCGAGAAACTGCGCCCCGGTCGGCCGCCGAGCGCGCGGTCCGTCGCGGTGACGTGGGGTGGCTCGACGCGCGCCTTCGCCGAACAGGGGATGCTCCCGGCGATCCTCAGCCGCCTACCGGCCGCCGGCGAGCAGCAGGCGATGGCGGCGTTCGAGGAGTTGCGAGCAGCAGAGCGCGGGGAAGCGCCTGCTCTCACGCGCGCGCGGACATCCTTCAACGAGACGCTCGATGACTGAGACACGGTTCGCCGTGATCGGGGAATCGGAGGGCTACCCGATCCTCTACCACATGAACCAGACGCGCCCGAGCGCCGAGCAGTTGCGGCAGCGCCGTGAGGAAGCGATCGGGCAACCCTGCTTCATCGTGCCAATGGCCGCGTGGCATGCCGATCCGCTCGGCGCGTTGCGGGAGGCGCAAGGAGCGCGCGGGGACACACCATGACCAGCAAATATGCTGGCCTCGGGGAGTATCTTGCCGCCATCGGCGCGGCGACGATCATCCTGACCTTCGCCGAGGTGGAGACGATCGTCGAGCCACTCCCTGTAGCGGCACATTCCTTTGTGGCATGGTGGCCCAGTGTTACGGAACGTGTCACCAGCCGCAATCTGGCGGATGCACGGGCGGGTGCGACGTGATTGTCTCGTCGTTCTCCCGGCCGTTGCTCCGCAGAATGTGCCGATTTACCGACGGAGTGTGGCACTTCCCATGATTTTCTCCTGAGGGGACGCGTCTTTGCTCGTACGACACCCTCCGTACTGGCAAGAAGTGCCGACTCCCGTCATCCTCGGCACGTCATGGCGTGCGACGAACGGTTGGATGGGCTGACTGCGCTCGTGGGGCCGCACATCAATCCCGTTGCTCCTGGTGACACCTTTGCTTACGGTGAGCCGAGAATAGCCAAAGAGCGCTTTGTGGAGTATCTTGAGCAAGATAGATGAGAATACGTGTGCCGACGACCAAGGAGAGACATGTGACCAAGCCCATTGGCATCCTCTACGAGCATCCTGACTGGTTCGCGCCGCTCTTCGCGGCACTGGACCGTCGCGGCACGCGCTACGAGCGCATCCCCGCGCACTCGTTCCGCTACGATCCCGCCGCCACGTCATCACCGTACCGCCTTGTCGTCAATCGCGTCAGCCCCTCCGCGTATCTGCGGGGCAACACCTCGGCGATCTTTCAGACGCAGCACTATCTTGCACACCTCGAGGCGATCGGGGTACCCGTCATCAACGGGGTACGCCCGTATACGCTCGAAACGTCCAAAGCGCGGCAACTCGCGCTCCTGGCAGAGTTGGCTCTACCGCACCCGCGCAGCCGTGTCGTCAACGCGGTCGAGGAGATCGCCCCGGCGGCGATGGCATTGGCATTCCCGGTGATCGTCAAACCGAACATCGGCGGCAGCGGCGCGCTGATGCGACGCTTCGATGCGCTCACGGACGTGCAAGATGCGGTGGGGCGGGGGGAACTGGACAGCATCTTCGGGTTGGATTACACCGCCATCGTGCAGGAGTTCCACCCCGGCCTCAATGGTTCGTCAGTGCGGGTCGAGGTCCTCGACGGGCAGATCCTGTACGCAATCAGGATCTACAACCCGAACCTCGACTTCAATATCTGCCCGGCGGATATCTGCCAGGTGCCGGAGGGAGAGGCGGCGGCGCTTGACGGGAAGAAGCCGCTGCGGATCGAGGTGGTGCAACCGCCCGCGGGGGTCGAAGAAGCGGTGCTGCGCATCTTCGCGACGGCGGGAACGGAGGTCGGCGGTGTTGAGTACCTGGAGAGTGAACGAGACGGGCACATGTACTTCTACGACATCAATGCGTTATCGAACTTCGTGACGGATGCGCCGCGGCTGATCGGGTTCGATCCCTTCGTGCGGTTCGCGGAGTATATCGAGCAGCGGGCGGCCGTACCCGCCCTGACGGCGACGCGCGCGTAATCGGGTGTGATAGATGCGCGACGGCGGGGATTCGCCACGGTGCGACAGAGTATGTGCATCCCATCCGCCGGCGTCCGCACCACCCACGGTGGCACGGTTCACTCGGCCGCGCGCAGGTACTGGTAGAGCGTCTCGCGGCTGATGCCGTACGCCCGCGCCACCGCCGCCTTCTGCTCCCCTGCCCCCACCCGCGCCCGCAGCTCTGCCCGCTGCACTGTGTTGAGGGCTTTCTTGCGCCCCCGATACGCCCCCCGCCGCTTCGCCAGCGCGATCCCCTCCCGCTGCCGCTCGCGGATCAGCGCCCGCTCGAACTCCGCGAACGCTCCCATCACCGAGAGCAGCAGCGTCGCCATCGGCGCGTCCTCCCCCGTGAAGGTCAGCCCTTCCTTGACGAACGCGACCCGGATGCCCCGCCCGGTGAGCTGCTGCACGAGTCGGCGCAGGTCGTCGAGGTTGCGCGCCAGCCGATCCATGCTATGCACGACGACCGTATCCCCCTCGCGGGCAAACCGCAGCAGGGCATCGAGTTGCGGCCGCGCGACATCCTTGCCCGACGCTTTGTCGGTGAAAGTACGATCGATGGGAATCTGTTCGAGCTGGCGATCCGGGTTCTGGTCGAGGGAGCTGACCCGGACATAGCCGATCCGTTGTCCATGCATGGTAGTATATCCTCCATCTGTCAAGATAGAGTCTATAAGGTTCGGGAACGGTTGTCAAGAAAGAGAAATCATGATCCTAGATTGACAAGAAGAAGGGAGAAGGGCTGACATCGGGATAGGGTAGACCCTTGATTGACAGATTGCCGTCTTCCATCAATCGCGTTTCTCGACGTCGCCCGCTTCGTGATGCATCCGGTCGGCTCGCTCTCCCGTCTGAGAGTAGCGGCAATGTCCGCACCTCAGTAACGACCCGAAGACGCTCTGGCATCCGAGAGTCCAAGAATCTACCGGACGCACCATTCGCGTACATTATGTTCCTGTTCGTCAGTCGCCCCCATTTCGTTGGCAAGCCCTTCGCTTGACTCACTGCCTGTTAGCAGTATATGGTAAATGTGTCAATAGGCATGTTATGATACACGCATGGAGTGGCCATTCATGAACGTGACCGAGGCGGCAGACGCGATGGGCATCCAACCAGGAGCGGTCCGCGATGCGATCGCGCGCGGTCGGCTCACGGCGATTCGGAAAGGTGGCGGCGGGCAGCGCGCGGGCTTTCTGCTAATCGAACGCAGCGAAATTGAGCGCTACCGGCAGGAGCATCTCGGCAAGCGCGGCGTTGCCAATCCGTCGCACCCGCTGTACGGCAAAGGCAGGCCGCGCAAGAAGGACGGGTAACGATGCATCCCACGGAGCGCGCGCCAGCCGAAGACTGGGGAGCGGGAGCATGGGGAATGGCGAGCGGGGCGGGGGGAGCGGCGCACGAAGACCGCGCAGTGATCGGAAGCAGCGACGCGGGATGTGGGCGCGACTGTCGCACCGGCAGTCACTGGAGGCATTGAGATGATACGGCGTTGGTGTGGGTTCGTGCTGTTCGCCATGCTCCTGGTCGCCTGCGGTGGGTCCGCGACGCCCAATGGTTCCTCTCCCGTCGCCTCACTGGCCAATCCGCAAGCCACGGCAACCCGGACCACCGAGTTGACCCAGATCGCGACCGCCACCCGTGCTGTGGAGTTGACCCAGGTCGCGCCGCTCGTCGCCTCGCTATCCCCGTCCCCATTGCCTGTCACGGCCGTGACGCTTGCCCCGCTCCCCGCATCTGCCAGTGCGCCCACTCCCCCCGTGACCGGCGCGGCAACCGCCCTTCCCAGCACTCCCGCACAGGGGACGGGGAGTCCAACGCCCCCCGCCACCACAACGACGAATCGGAGCGCTCCCGTCGGCGCCAGTGTGCAAGTGGTGACAGCCAATCCCGGTGACGTGGTGCGTGTCCGCACGACGCCCAGTACCGACGCGGACACGGCGGTCGAGGTGGCGGGGGGCACCGATCTCGTGGTGATCGAGGCGAACGTGCCGGGGAGTGACGGGAACTCACGCTGGTTTCATGTGCTCGCCGGGACGAAGGAGGGATACGTGCGGGGTGATCTGGTCGGGCCGCCACACACCGCAGTCGTGGCGACCAAGGCGAGCGGCGCAGCGACGGGCACGCCCACGCCGTAGCGAGGTGAGCCGCCGCCAGCAGCCTGGTGGCTCGTGACCCCCGCGTACCCGTTGCAGGGCGAGCAGGGGCCGGGATACCGGCGCACACAGCAGGCGGAACGATGATCGCGCACAAGCACGTTGCGGAGTAGGGCGTTCTCCAGGCCGCGGACAAACGAGAAGCGCTCCGCACGCAGGTGGAGGCGTTCATCAACCAGGAGATCAGGCCCGAGCAGGTCGTGACCATCACCGAGACGTATGTCTCCATGAACAACGTTTTCTCAGTCACCGTCTGGTACCGTCAGGACTGACTCACACGGCGCGCGGCAGTGAGCGGTGCACGAAGGAGGGCGACCGATGTGACGCGGGCCGTTGCCGTCGCCATGGAATCGCGACCCGCTGCTGATCCTCTCTCTTGCCGTGTTTGGCGTCATCATCGCGGTGCTTCGCCGCGCCGGGCGCGGCTGGATTGGCGCCGTCACGGATAGTCTCGTCCTTGCCGGTCTCCTCTGCACACTCCTTGTCCTCGCCGGAGACTGGCGGCGGGAAGATCAAGGACCGGATGGGTTCCGCCCCGTCGTTCCTCGATTCATGGCACGCAACGGTGGGAGCAGTGATAAAAGCGGCGCGGCGATGGCGACGGACTTTCTGGCCGGTGGCGGAAACGGCATCGGCGTGACCGCCCCGGCAAAGGTGCAGACGCATGATCCTCTCGTCCCTTCAACCCGCCTGGGTGCTGTTCGTGGTCGGGCCCGTGTGCGCCCTTAGCTTCCTCACGCTCCTCCTGGTCGTCGCGCATGAAGTCCAGTACGCGCGATACCACTCGATCAAGGCGCGCATGAAGCGGCTTGCCACCGAGGAGCGTGCGCATCGCCACCTAGGGACTGGTGAGGAAGGGCAGGGGCGGTGAAGCGGCCGATTCATTGAACGAGTCGCGGGTAATTGCCGCCGCGTGGATCAACGGGCTCACCGCATTTTCCACGACCATCGCTACCCGATGACGCGAGAGCAAACGGTGCGTCATGCGTGTATTCCGGGGATGTTCCTTCCTCTCCGGCCTCGGCATGCCGCACACGATCGCCGGTACCCGACATCTTTACACTGAAATATAAAATATTAATGGTACAATCTTCTTGCACGGTCGGCGAATTGGATACGCACGCGAGGGTGACACGATGGACGTTGCGATCACGACACGCTTCTTCGCAAAGGTCTGCGACTTAACCGGCGGGGAGACCACCACGGCCGTCCACTGCCTGTCTGATATTGCCCGGCCGCTCCGACTCACGGATGAGCAAACCTGGGACGCGGTAGACGACTTGCTGTCCGAGGGTCTGCTCGAACCGGCGCTGGTGAGCGGTGTACAGGTCCGGCTCACCGCAACGGGGGCGCAGCGGTGTATCGAGCAGCAGCGCCGTGGCGTCGATTGACTGCCCACCACCGTGTCTCCCCCATCGCGTGATCGCCCATTATGGCATAGGAATTGCTCCCGTACACCCATCGTGCGGCCGCCTCGCGGGAGGTTGTGTTGGTGCAGACGATGGAGTGAAAGGAACACGACGATGAGCGGCTTGGGCGATAAGGCCAAGGGAAAAGTAAACGAAGTCAAGGGCAACGCGAAGCAGGGGGTCGGTCGGGAAACCAACGACCCGGACATGGTCGCCGAGGGCCGGGCGGATGAGGCGAAGGGGAAGGGCCAGGGTGTCGTCGGCAAAGTGAAGGGTGCCGTAGAGGATCTCAAAGACAAGGTGAAGAAGGACTAATCACCCGCATCGCGCGCAGATCCTCTCCTCGGGTGTGGCGGGCATAGTGTATGCCCGCCACACTCTTGCGCTCACCCGATGTCACCCTGCGAACGGACACGGGATGCTCGTCACTGTACCGGACGCTCGGATGCGGGAGCCGCCGCCCCCAGATCCACGGTGAGCAGTTCCGGGCCGATGTTGAGGATCGCCTGCGGCGGGATCGGGGTCGTCGTGCCGCCCATACCCAACATGCCCCCCTTGTGCGCTCCGAGCTGGGTGATCTGCCCGCTCGTGCCATCGATCGTTAACTGTGCGACCGTACCGAGAAAGGTCCCGGCCTGATCGACGACCTTCAGTTTGCTGATCTGGTCGAGGTCGAGCAGCGCATGCGCCGCGCTGTCCGTACCGGGGATCTGCGTCACCTGGCTGCTCGCCACGGTGATCGCGTCCGCGCCGATCTGCTGCACCTGGTCGAAGGGGATGACGAACGTGCCGGAGTCGCCCTTCACTTGCAGCGCGACGAGGCGCAACGCCGACAGGTCGATGAGGAGGCGCTCGACCGTTCCCAGTTTCGTGCCTTCGGACAGGGAGACGACCGCCGTCCCCTTGAGTGTACTGGCGTCCATGACCCACCCCTTTGTTCACACCGATGTGGTGTGTTGCCTGCGACTTCGATCCACACGCGCATTTTGCCCGCAGTGGTGCCTCGTCTCTTGCAACATTGGTGCCGAAAGCAGATGCCGCAGCGACCCGGCGGCGCAGTGGCGTGACGTCCTCCTCTCGCGACCGATGCCGGGGTGTCACGTTCAGCCGCGCTCACCTCCTTACGGGGAGGGAGTACGGACGGGGGGTGGGCGATGCGGGGGATCGCTGCGCTCCTCAACGGGCACTTCCGCTTTTCCGGTCTCTTCCGCCTCCGCCTCCTGCAGCTGCCCGGCGATCTGCGTCGCCAGCATCGCTGACTCCATCGCCGACGTTCCCTGCGTCTCGGCGGCGTAGGTCGCCTCGGCGCGGTCTTCCTCCGCCCGCTCTTCTTTCTCCCCCGGGTGTTCACCCGGCAACTCGATCCGGTAGTTCTCGATCAGCACGCGGATGCCCGCCGCCATCGGCAGGGCGAGCAACGCGCCGACGATGCCCAGCAGCGTCCCCCCGACCAGCAGCGCGATGATCACGGCCAGCGGCGAGAGGCGCAGACTCTGTCCATAGACACGCGGCAGGAGCAGGTGGCTCTCGAACTGCTGATAGATCACTAGCGAGACCAGCACGATTGCCGCTTGCAGCGGGCCGACGGTCAGCGCGAAGAGGACGGAGGGTGCGACGGCCAACACCCCGCCGACGAGCGGGATCAGATCGGCGAAGGCCGCCAGGATGGCGAGCGGCAGCGCGGCCGGCACGCCCGTCACCTGGAGGAGGAGGAAGGCGAAGACCCCGATGCAGAGCGAGGTGATCGCCTGCCCGCGCATATAGCCACCGACGACGGTCTCCATGTCAAGCAGGACCCGGGCAGTGCGGATGTGGTAGTGGCGGGGAAGCAGGGCGAAGAGGAAGCCCTGCACACGTTCGTGATCGGCGATCAGATAGAAGGCGATGACGATCGTTGTGCCACCCAGGACGACCAACTGCGCCGCCGCTCCGGCCGACTTGAGTGCATAGACGCCGATCGGCGTCAGCAGGCGGTCGGGCTTGGCCGCGCGGATGGCGTCCGCCTGGCCGGCGAGAGGCGGCACACGCGCGGCGAAGTCCGCCAGTTTTGCCTGAATCCGGGGCGCGTCGGTGGAGAGGGTGCCGAACTGATGGACAAAGGCGGGGATGATCAGGGCGCCGAGGCCGACGATGAAGCCGAGCAGGGCAACGAGAAGGAGCGAGAGGGCGAGCGGACGCGGGACGCGGTGGCCTTCGAGCCAGCTGACGACGGGGCTGAAGGTGCCGGCGAGGACGAGGGCAATGATCAGGATGAGGACGATCTCCCAGAGGCGCGCGATGAGCAGGATACCCGCGATGATGGCGAGAATCAGGAGGATCGAGCGCGGGGCGATCTCGAAGCGCACCGTGCGCATCCGTGGGGTGTCGGGTTCGTCGTCGCGTCGCCCGTTGTGGAGGAT
>JALYUS010000369.1 GCA_030853625.1 Chloroflexota bacterium | reverse complement strand
GACTAATCCGATAGATCAAAGATGTGGCGGGAGAAGCGCGATCATCCGGCGTTTGATACTGGGGATTCGGTGAAGAATGGTGACGGCGTCCCCTTCCCGTCCTCGCGCGATACCGCGACGAGCCTGCCGCACCCCGACGACGCTCTCGCTCGACACTGCTCTGTTCACGACCGCTGATTACTATGGAGGTGTCAGAGAGCGCTCAGGCTTTCGCTACGCCTGCACAGAGCGCAGACAGCGCGGCTTCAGCCACCGGCAAGGAGAGTTCTATCCTTTTGAAGAAAAACACCCCGTACAGGGGCGTACAGCGCGAAACCGTGATTATCTGTATACAAAATGTCGCTTCATCGCGCATTTTCGCCGCTTTGCGTCACGTTGGTCGTTTGATAGCAAACTTCAGCGTTCCGCGTCGCATCAACGATCCATGATGGATCGTTGATGCGACATCCCTTCCCTGTGCCGGTGCGGTGTCCAGATTCTTTACGCCGGTGTGAACCGGGCGGCAAGCACTCCCGCCCGCGCCAACGCCGGTTTCGCACCGAGTGGTTCGCAGATGGCGCGTATCGCGTCGAGCAGCGTGCGGGCTGCCTCGGCCTTGCCCCTCGCTGCTCGCGCCTCCGCCACCGCCAGCAGCGTCAATGCCCGCTCGTATGGGACGTGGCAGGCATCGGCGAGGGCGAGCGATGCTTGCGAATGCGCATCGCCATCCTCGTATTGTCCGGCTGGGCCGTAGGACGGAGTCTCGGTCAGGTCGTAGCACCGCCCGACGCGGACGAGCGCGCCGTGCATCGTCGCGTCGTAGGCGAGCGATTCGATGAGGGCGGTCTTGCCCACCCCCGCCTCGCCACCGATCAGGACGAGGCCGCCCTGCCCGCCGAGCGCGCTCGATAGCCGCTCACGCAGCGTTGCTTGCTCCCGTTCTCGCCCGAAGAGCGATGGTGGCTCCGGCAGTGCGGTCTCGCCCGCCGACGCCATCGGTGGGGCGTCGGCGATGCCCGACGCCGGGAGGGGCGGCGCGTCACCCTCCGGTGTGCCACCGATACCGACCCGTTGCAGCGCGGCGAGCGCCTGCGGCAGCCACATCGCTTCGGGCTTGTCCAGCACCTCGACCCACTGGCTCCCTTCCAACCAATAGGCGATGTCCTCCGGGAATGCGCACAGATCCAGCATCAGCGGCAGGTACGGGCGCTGATGCCGCCAACCGAGCAGGATCTCTTGCCGGACATTGCGCGAGGCGAGCGAGGCGGGGGTACAGAGCAGCACGAGCGCGGTCGCGCCCTTGATACCATCGTTGATTTCCGCGCCGTAGTTCGCGCCACCGGGGATGCCGCTCTGGTCAATCCAGACCGGCACGCCCGCCCGCCGCAACGCCGCCACGATGGGGAGGACACGATCCCGATCCGCGCTCGCGTAGGAGACGAAGACGTACGGTCGTCCACCATCCGGGTTATGCTGCATTTCGCTCCCCACCCGTCTATCCGTGCAAGAAAAATGGCGATGCGATCATCATACCGTGCCGCAGGGCGCGACACGACATCGTCACTGCACGTTTACACCCTTGCGCTGTCTTCGGGCGCAAATGGGAGTTTCTTGCCGGGGTTCATGATGCTGTTTGGATCGAGCGACCGCTGCATCTGCCGCATCAGCGTGACGGCCGCACCGAGTTCGGCGTCCGCGTAATCGCGCCGGACAACGCCGATGCCGTGCTCGCCGCTTGTCGTGCCACGATATTCAAGGGCGAGGGCATGAATGTCCTCAGTGAGCAACTTGGCGCGCGCGATCTCCTCCGGCGTGTGATGAACGACGATCGCGCTGTGAACATTGCCGCTGCCGATGTGGCCGTAGAGAACGACGGCGACCTGCCGCTTCTCCGCCGCTTCGGCGATTTTGCGCAGCGTGGCGGGCATATCCTTGAGGGGGACGCAGATGTCCTCCCCCATCCCGACACGGGTACCACCCGGCACGACGAGTGACGAGGCCGCGCCGAGCACCGCCCGGCCCGCCCAGAGCGCTTCCATCTCCTTCGGGTTGGTCGCCGTCTCGACACCGGTCGCCAACTCGCGCGCCACCTGCTCGATCCTGCCGACGGTGTCCGCGACGACTGCCGAACTACCGTCCGCCTCGATCAGCAGCATCGCCGCGCACTCGATCAGTTTGAGGTCCGGCTTGAAGATATTGACGGCGCGGATGGCGGAGCGATCCATGATCTCCAACGCGGCGGGCAAAATGCCACTGCGGAAGATGCGGCGCGTCATCTCCGCCGCGTCCTCCAGGCTGTCGAAGCGGGCGACGACGAGGCCGCGCGCCGCCGGTTTCGGTATGATCCGCAGACGCAACTGCGTGATGACACCGAGCGTCCCCTCGGACATGATAAAGAGCGGCGTGAGGTTGAGGCCGGAGACCGATTGGAGCGCCTTCGAGCCTTCGCCGCCCGTCCAGATCACCTCACCTGTTGGCAGCACGACCTCCAGACCGAGGACGTAATGCAAGGTCGGCCCGTACTTGACGGCGCGCATGCCACTCGAGTTGTTCGCGGTCATGCCGCCGACGCTGGCGATTTTGCTGCTGCCGGGATCGGGCGGGAAGATCATGCCATACTTCGCGAGTGCGTCGTTCAGGTTCGCGTGGATGACGCCGGGTTGGCAGAGGACCTGAAGATTATCCGCGTCAATCTCGATGATCCGATCCATCACATTCAGCGCGATGACGATGCCGCCGTAGTGCGCGACCGCGCCACCGCTGTACGCAGAGGCGGAACCGCGCGGCACGACGGGAACGGTGTAGCGGTTCGCCACCTGCATCACCGTGACGACATCCTGCGTGTCACGCGGGAGGACAACGCAATCGGGACGACCGGGGTGCGCCTCCGAGTTGAAGGAGGCATCATAGGTGTATGGGAAGAGCGCCGCCGGGTGGGTCAGCACGCGCTCCGCGCCGAGCAACCGCACGAGCTCCGCGACCGCTGCGCGCGCGTCCTCATCCCGCCGCAGGAGAGGCGGTGGCTGCGCATCCATCCCCGCCGTC
The DNA here is from genome assembly GCA_030853625.1 of Chloroflexota bacterium. Classification (GTDB taxonomy): domain Bacteria; phylum Chloroflexota; class Chloroflexia; order Thermomicrobiales; family JALYUS01; genus JALYUS01. The sequence continues at coordinate 955 of JALYUS010000369.1, read as the reverse complement.
GCGACCAATTTTTCTTCCGTGACCGCCATGCTTCCGGCCTCCTCCCCGTCCCCAGCCCCCTCCCCTTCCGTCCCTCGGCGGGGGAAGGGATCGAGGTTAGATCGTCATTCTAGCACGGCGGGCGATCAGGAGATAAATACATGAATACAGCAACAAGGGACAAGGTTCCTGAGAAGAGGCGGAAACAACGATGAAGGGATATGTATAGCGTGCTACCGGACGCCATGACCGCCGCACCACGATCCGCGTTCGACGGCGCACTCGTCCCGCTACGGTGTTGCAGTCGGATTTATTGGTGTCACGGTATTCTGTGGCGCGGTCGCGTCTGGAGTTGGCGTGAGAACAACCGCATCCGGCGGGATGGTCGCGTCGGGAGTGTCATTGTCCGTTGTCTGACCATGCTGCTGGTAGAGACTCTGCCCCAGGTCCATAAACTGCGCGATTATGGCATTGATCTTCGCTTCTGCGTCGGCGGCCGTCTCGTCCTTGTCGTGCGCGGACGCATTCAACTGCTGCTGCATCTGACTGATGAGTTCCTTGACGTTATCGGGCGTCTGCGTCGGGTCGTCCACCGGCACGACGTACTGATAGGCATCCGCGACCGTCGTGCAGCCGGTGCATTTGACGTTGAGCGCGACCGCCCCGTTCTGCGGCGCGACGGTCGTCGCGGTGCGACTGCGCAGGTCAATTTGTAGGGCGACCGCAAAAGTCTGGCAATTCATGCACGAGCCGATTGCCTCCGCGTAGTTCACGGGCTGGACGTTATCGCCTAGGATATGGTTAATTTGGATCTTCGCTTTCACGCGCAGGCGGTTATCAGTCTTGTTCTGCACCTTGACGATATTGTAACTACCCCCGCCATTCGGGATTTCCTGATAATCAACGCTATCGCTCGGGGCCGACGCGGTAGGCGTATCTCCGGTCGCTGTGGGGGTAGGCGAAGGGGTGGCCGTGC
>JALYUS010000365.1 GCA_030853625.1 Chloroflexota bacterium | reverse complement strand
CCCCCGAGCGATGCGGGTTGGAGGTAGCGCAGCCGCGCCAGCGCCGCGCCGATCGCCGCCGCCTCCCCGGACGCAAATGTATCGGCGACGAGCAGAGCAATCGCTTGATCCGTGAGCGCGAGGAGCTGCCGTTGCACGTCCGCAGGCGGGAGCGGCGAGAGCGCGGTTGGCGCGATCGCGCCATACCACCGCGCGGCGATCATCTCGCGGCGTGCTTGAAGGGTGTGGTGGAGGTCCCGTCGTTTCGTTGCGTCCATCGCGTGTCCGTGCTCCGTGAAGAACCTACTCTCCCGCTCGCTTGGGCACATGCCCGACACCGACGAGGTTGACCGACTCCTCCGGCCGGTCGAGGAACGGGTCGTCCGGCGTCTCCGGTCGCCACAGGGGGGCGTAGACGAGCCCCGGCGCGATCAGCGTCAGCCCGTCGAAGAAGCGCGCGATCACGGCGGGCGGGCGGTACTTCCCGCCGGTCGAAATCCGTGTGTAGGCTCGCTCGATCTGTCCAGTCGTCTCGTCGGGCAGGTATCCCCGCGTTGCGTGCGAGATGGCCAGGTAGCTGCCCGGCGCCAGCGCGTCACGCAGCGTGCGGACGATGCGCTCCGCCTCCGCGTCATCCGGGATGAAGTGCAGCAGGGCGAGGACGAGCACCGCGATCGGCCGGTCGCAGTCGAGCAGGCGTTGGACCTCCGGGTGTGCGAACAACGCCTCGGGTAGGCGCGCGTCGGCCTCGACAACCGTCGCGAGGGAATTGTCCGCCAGAATCGCCCGACTATGCTCGACCGCGACGGGGTCGTTGTCGACGTAGACGACGCGGGCGGCGGGGTTGATGCGCTGCGCCACTTCATGCACGTTGCCGACGGTCGGGATGCCGGAGCCGATGTCGAGGAACTGGTCGATGCCCTGTTCGGCGAGGAAGGTGACGACGCGGCGCAGAGCGGCGCGGTTCGCCCAGGCGACCTGGGGTAGTGCGGGGTAGAGCGCGGTCAGCTCCTCGGCCATCTGGCGATCAACGGCAAAGTGGTGGAAGCCACCGAGCCAGTAGTCGTACATGCGGGCGACGCTTGGCGTATCGAGCGGTGCATCTCCCGCCTTCCCAGTTGGTCCGTCCATCCCTGTCTCCTCCTGCGGTGATCCGCAGCGCCGTATGATGTGCCTTCCATGTCTGGTGTTTCGATTCAAACGATGCCAGTCAAGCATAACGTTTGGAATACTTATGTCAAATTATCGGTCAAGCAACAAAATGACTTCGGTACTCCTTGCATTGTATCTTGAGAACAAGGTGCATCCTCAACTACTCAGTCACATATGAGGCATCCACGCGATAGATGGATTTCGGTTTAAGAATACTCCTCGGAAACGGCCCAGACGGTTCCCCCAGAGGTTAAGGTAGTGAACAATCTGCCACTGGATGTGTCTCAAAAAGGGTCCTTTTTGAGACGTCTGAGGTTTTCACCGATCACCGACCCGTTTCCCCAATGGACCGCGTTCAGAAACCCGTCTCGTTTTCAATGTCTCATCGCTTGCCTTCGTCGCTGGTTTCTGAGACAATTGTGCCATGACCAACACCGTCGGCTACGCCCGCGTCTCCACCTTCGAACAAATCCTCGACTTGCAGCGCGATGCGCTCACTGCCGCCAAGTGCGATCGCATCTTCACCGATACGATGAGCGGGAGTCGCAGCGACCGGCCCGGACTGGATCAGGCGCTCGATTATCTCCGCGACGGGGACGTGCTGGTTGTGTGGCGGCTCGACCGACTCGGCAGATCGCTGAAGTACCTGATTGAGGTGATCACCCGCCTCCATGAGCGGGGGATCGGCTTCCGCTCGCTGACCGAGCAGATAGACACGACGACCTCGGGCGGCAAGCTGATCTTCCATGTCTTCGGGGCGCTGGCCGAGTTCGAGCGGGACATCATCCGCGAGCGGACCCAGGCGGGGTTGGCATCAGCACGGGCACGCGGAAGGATGGGGGGTCGGCCGAAGAAGATAGGTACACCAGCGAAGGTGGCGATGGCGAAAGCGCTCTACGCAGACAAGTTGCACAGCGTTGCGGAGATCTGCAAATCGGTCGGTGTCTCACGCGCGACACTCTATCGCTACCTCGACCCGTCGCTTCCGTCGGATACGCAGTCGGTGGACGGCTGAGGAC
>JALYUS010000350.1 GCA_030853625.1 Chloroflexota bacterium | reverse complement strand
ACCGGTGACATCATTGACATCAACGGTGCCATGACTTGCCCCGGCGGCCGCGACGGGCGCGGAGAGCATCAGTGCGGAAAGAACCCCTGCGACACCGAGCAAGAACCGGCGCTTCGTGACACGCATAACTCGTAACCTCCCTGCGGTTGTCAAACCGGACACCATACCAAACGAGTGACAACGATACTGTTTTACGAAGGTGGCGGCTCCCAGGAGAACCGCCACGCAGGTACTCGCCTGTCCACGATCCAACCGCGACTAGCGGAAGGTCTCGATGGCGTAGGTCTTGCCAGGATCGTTTTCGTTGTTGCCGGTCGGCGGAACAACGAAGACCGGGCTAGCCGAACCAGCCTGAACGGCCCACAGCGGGTATGCTGCCGGCTGGATGATCGGATTGGTGTTGCCGCAGACGAAACCGGTAACGTCTGTCGTTGAGAGATTACCGCTCGGCTGCCGCGGCGTACCCTGATTCGTGCTCTCTTCAGTCGTCGTGGCGTAATCGCACTCGTCATAGTTGGCGCCGAGGCCACCGGCGCCGGACAACCTGTTCGTGATGACCACCGCATCGCGATACGTCGCGGCCGTCGTCGTCGTGCTTGGCAAGCCGAGGGCGGATGCGCCGCCGCTTGTGACAACGACATTGACGTTCCCAACATCACCCGGCGCAGTCGCGCCGACGGACGAAACGCCCACCATGAGCATCAGTGCCGTAATCCCCGTACCAACTGCAAGCCGCAGTTTTCGCCCAGACACACGCATGACCGTCCTCCTCTGTACAAAACCCACCGAACGCTCGCGACGCCTTATCCTATACCAACGATCTGCCTCGGTCAACTAGCGGGCGTCACAACAATTTTTCGAGTTATGACAACTTCCTGCGCCTGCCCACTTCGTCGCCGCAGCATCCCGCTGCTACGACTATAACGAAGAACGTCCCGATTGGTTGCGCAGTTACTCATGTACGTTCTGAATCCGTTTACTCCTCCTTTCCGCCGCGTACCCGCCGATCGCCGCGCCCGCCCATCGTGATACTCCAGACACCGAGCGCCAGAGCGCCGATCGCGAGGGCCAAAATGCCTGCCTGGACACCGATCGTGTCACCAATCAGCCCCGCCGTCAATGTCGGCACGAGGGCGGAGGCATTGGAGAGCGTAAAAAACGTCGAAAGCACGCGCGCCCGGACCTCTTCCCCACTCCGCTCCTGGAGGAGCGTCTGGCTCGGCACAACGATAAATGCCTGCCCGATCCCCAGCAGCAAGGCGCAGGCCATCACGCCGAAGACGACGGGCCATGCCGGGCCGAACGCGGGTCGCCCGACCAGCCGGTAGCCGACAGTGGGGACAAGCGCGAAGAGCGAGAGCATGATGCCCTGGCTGAGGGCGCCCCCGTGGATCATCATTTCGCGGTTCTCCGGCGTCGCGAAATGTCCGACAAGGACGACGCCGATCACCATGCCGATTCCGGCGGGAGCGAGGATATAGCCAAGCCCGCTCTGCGACAGTTGCAGGACGGTCGTCGCAAACTTCGGCGCCAGTGTGCCGAGCGCGAGAAACGCCGCCGACGCGAAGGTGAGAAACCCCATCGCTTTGCGGAGGAGCCGGTCGCGATAGATGTAGACCCATGCCTCACGGATGTCGAACCAGAGCACTTCCATCGGGCCGCGCCCATCCACCCGCACGCGCGGCGCAGCCTGCATCGCGGGGAGGGTCCAGATCAAGGTCGCGCAGAAAACGAAGAGGAGCGCGACGAAGAGGTAGAGTCGATTGAGGCCGAGCAAGCCGACGAGCAGCGGCCCGAGGGTCGCGAAACCGACGAGTTGCGAGACCGTGACGGTCAGCGTGAAGAGGGCATTCGCCTGCGCCAGATCGCGCCGCCGCACGACGAAAGGAATCGCCGCCCCCTCCGCCGGGCCGAAGAATTGGCCGACAGACGCGAACACGAAGCCGAGCGCGTAAATGCCGATCAGCGCAATCGCGACGGGGAGATCGGCGACGAGGGTGAAGCCAACGACAGCAACCGCCCGCAGGAGATTCACGGAGATCATCACGATCCGCTTGTTCGAGCGATCCACGACGACACCGGCGATGGTGCTGAAAATGACGCCCGGCAGCGCAAAGGCGACGATGATGCCGGAGACAGCGGTAGCGGAGCGACTGATCCCGGCAACAGTTACGAGTAGGGCGAGATTGATGATGTTCTGCGCCGTCTGAGAAACCGCCTGCGATGTCCACATGCGCAGAAACGGCCGGTTGCGCAGCACGGCGACAAAGCCCTGGGTGGATTGCACATCAACCTCAGTCGCCACCGTGCGGCCCGCGATCAATGACGATACGAGGAAAGCCTGTTACCACCCCCAAAAGGCTCCGCATCATATGGCGTCCGGAGAAAGTGATGTGTCGTTCTCCATATCGCGATCGCGGAGAGCGGCGAGTTGTTCCGGCGTCGGGCGGGGGCCATGCTGCACAAATGTCTTAATGCGCCGGGCAAGCAGACTGCGTGGAATCATGATCCGATGCCCGCAACCGAGGCAGACGAGACCAATGTCCGCGCCTAACCGGACAACCTGCCAGTCCGTGCTGCCACACGGATGCGGTTTCCGAAGGCGTACGATGTCTTCAAGTGCGACGTCGAGTGACACACAGAACTCCCCTGATCGCCTGCATCATTCCAACCCTTTCACATTCAACCACGAATTATAGCACACGCCATGTGTACGTACGTCCTCGCACCGTCACCATGGAACATTGGCGCGCGCGCATGCGTTCATTACTACAACGGTTGTGCCAGTGAGCCGACGCTGGTTTGCGTGCGTATACCGTTGACATGGGCTGTTGCGCATCCGCGTTTGACGGGTGGCCCTCTGTATCGGCATACTATCGGTGGCAGACCGACCGGAGCCGCGTGCGGAAAAATCTGTGGCCCGGCGGTTTCTTTGTGTGACAGGGCAAATCGTCTATCGCTTTGGAGAAATGCACTGTGGTCGCACCGGAACGACGATTGGACCCTGCCACGCCCGCCACGCTCACATCGCGCGAAACGATGGCGCGCCTCGGTCAGATGACGCGCGTGATGACCATTGAACAATGCGCCTGGCTCGCGCTTTTCATCAGCGCTGTGCTTACCCGCTTCTGGGATTTAGGGCGCCGCGCGCTCCATCACGATGAAAGTCTGCATGCCTGGTTCTCCTATCAGTATGCGATCGGCAAGGGGTATCAGCACGACCCGCTGATGCACGGCCCGTTCCTCTTTCATCTCAGCGCGCTCATCTATGCCCTGTTCGGCGCAACGGACGCCAGTTCCCGCTATGGCCCCGCGCTCTTCGGCGTCATTCTCGTCATGCTGCCGGTCCTGCTCCGGCCGCTGATCGGGCGGTGGGGCGCGTTGATTTGCGCCTTCCTGTTGCTCATCTCGCCGAGTATTCTCTATTACTCGCGCCTGCTGCGGCACGACATCTTCCTGATGACCTTCACCTTTCTCGTTCTCGTCGCTATCGCGCGGTACGTGCAGACGCAGCAAGCCCGCTGGGTCTTCGTCGGCATGATCGCGCTGGCGATGGCGCACGCGAACCACGAGGCGTCGTACATCATCGCGGTACTGCTGGGGGCCTTCCTCTTCATCATCATTACCTGGCGCGTCGCGAAATCCCTGCTGATCGCGACGGTCGTCTATCTCGCGGCGGCGGGGACGACGCTCCTCGTGCTGCCGAAGGTGCTCAAGTGGGAGAAATTACCAAAAATCCCGTGGGACGCGCAGGCCGGTGAGATGAACTGGGCGCACTGGGGGCCGTATCTCCGCACGATGCTCTTCCACCCGATGATTTTTTCGTTCCTGATCGTCACCGTGCTCTATCTCTGCACGGCGGTTTATATCCTCGGCACGCTCCGGCTGCGCGAGACGGAGCCGGGCACGACACCAAACGACCGCCTCTTCGGCGGTTGGGGCATGACGACGGTGGTGGGAGCGTTTCACCGCCTGCTTGCGGAGAAGCGTGTCCTCGCCGGGGCAGCGGGCATCGCCTTCTTTTTCTGGGCGCTCCTCTATTCGAGCCTCTTCACGAATGTCGGCGGCATCTTCAGCGGCGCATTCTATTCCGGCATTTATTGGGCGGGGCAGCAGGATGTCTTCCGGGGCGGTCAGCCGTGGTACTACTTCCTCTTTCTCTTCCCGCTCTCCGGCCCGATCGCGTTCTTCTTCGGCATCGCGGCGGGTGGCATGACGGTCGCGCGCTTTATTGCCTACGTGCGCGGCAAGCGGGCGATGACGATCCGGCTCTTCACGCAGGTGATGCTGCTCTGGTACGGGGTCGGCATGTTCGCCGTGCTCTCCGAGGCGGGCGAGAAGATGCCCTGGCTCGTCTGCCACATCATTCTTCCTTTCACGATTCTCTCCGCCTCGCTCCTCGGTGAAGCGGTCGAGTATCTGACCGCCGCGTGGCGCGTGCCGATGCTCGATCGCCTGCCTGCCTTCGATCCCCGCCCGGCGGGCGCGTTCGGCATCGTCGCCACCGTCCGCCCGACGCGCGCGGTCAGTCATGTCCGTGTCAGCCGCCGGTTGCTGGACAGCAGCGTGATCGGCGGCGTTATCCTCTTCCTGACGGGGTGGTTTTTCGCCGTCTCACACATCTCCGCGAATCCGGCGGGCGATATTCGCTTACTGCTCGTTGCCATGCCGGTCGTGCTGATCGCCTTTTTCGCGGCCTACGCGATCCAGGTCGGCGCGAAGCGAGCGCTCGCGGTCGCGGCCATTGCGGTCGCACTGCCACTCGCCTTGTTCGAGGTCCATCTCGGCTGGCATCTCGCCTTTTTCGCTGGCGATGTACCAACGGACATGCTCGTCTACACGCAAACATCGCCGGACATGCCGATGATGATGCAGGAGATTAACACGCTCTCTCAGGAGCGAACGGGCGGCGCCAATCTGCCAATCTGGTACAGCAGCGCCACCGTCTGGCCGATGAACTGGTATCTGCGGGACTATGTCGCGACGGGTGCAGCGCACTTCATGGGCAGTTCGCTCACCGCCCCACCGCCGGACGACGCGGCGATTATCATGGTTGCGAACGAAGACTTCGGCCCGTGGGAGGATCAATACCTGACGAACTACGAGCGGACGGACTACGTGATGCGCTGGTGGTTCCCGGAAGAGATTTATCGCTCCTTCACCTATTCGCCGCCCGCGCCCCGCCCCGATTATCCTGGCCTGTGGAAACCGGGGATCGTCCCCGCGCATACCGACCCCACGACCGGCAAACTCGTCGCCGCCGCTCCCGGCGATGTTCGCCCGACCTGGGGCGACACGCTCAAGAAAGCGTGGCAGAGCATCAGCGCGCTTGGTCGCGGGCCGCAAGCGACGCAGATTGACGTGAGCGGCAACCCAACCACCGTGCCGACGACATCGCCCGAACCGGCATCGAACTTCTGGCGTTTCGTCGCGCTCCGGGAACCGCAGCATACCATCGAGTCGTACAATTTCCACCTCTACGTGCGGAAGGACCTCGTGCGCGAGTTCAACGGGATACGGTATTAGTGGAAACAACGGAACAGCAGGCGCAGGCGCTTGGCGACGAGGAGCGGCAGATACCCACGTTGCCGGGTGACGAGCCACAACCCATCGAGGGCGACCGCGCCGATCCGCCGATCTACCCGGATGGCGACCCACCGGACACACTGCCCCATGCGGCGGCGATGATGGTCGCGGAGCCGGACAGCGCGCCGCTCCTGGAGAGCAGTTTCGCGCTCCCTCGTGCGACGCTCGAATCCGTCCTCTGGGTCGTCGTGATCCTGAGCGCGCTGCTCGTCCGCGTCGCGTCGCTGACGAACAATGCGTTCGGCACGGCGGAAGCGCAACGCGCCTACGCCGCATGGCAGTTCGTGGACGGTCAGGGCGCGCGGGTGGACGGCGCGCTCTGGGGGCCGCTTCCCTTTCTGATTAACACTGTTTTCTTCTTCCTGTTTGGCGCGCGGGACGCGATTGCCCGGCTCGGCCCCGCCCTCGCCGGGATCGCGATTGTACCCATCTGTTGGTGGCTCCGACCGTACGTCGGGCGCTGGGGCGCGCTCGGCGTCGCGGCGATGCTCGCGCTCTCGCCGACCTTCGTCTACGGCTCCCGACACCTCTCCGGCATCCCGTACGTGCTGCTCGCCGCCCTGGCGCTCTTTCTCTGTGTCCTGCGCCTCGCGGACGCGCGCGCGACAACCGGCACACTCGCGGTCGCGGGGATCGCGATTGCCTTTCTGATTGGCTCCGGGCCATCCGGCCTGACGATGCTCGTCGCCTTCGCGTTCGCCCTGGCGATTCTCGCTCTCCTCGACCGGCCCAACCCGCAGACCGGCGAGCGGCAGGGCGCGCTCTACATCATCGGCGCGCAACTCCGGCAGGTGGACCGGCGCATATGGTGGAGTGTCGTTGCGCTCGTGGCATTGCTGCTGCTCGCGGCGTGCAGTCTCTTTTTCACCGATTTCGTTCACCTGCCACGCACGCTTGGCTCACTGTTTGGCCGCTGGTGGGATGATCTCTTCGCGACCACGCGCAACCAACCCTGGTATTATTACTTGCTGATCGCCTTCGTCTATGAACCATTTATCGGCGTCGCCGCGATCATCGGCATCGTGCTGATCGCGCGCACTGCCGCGCCGCGACCACTGGCGATGACACTGCCGCTTACCTGGCAGCTGGTGGCGCTCGTCCTCTTCTCCCTCAGCGGCGGCAAAACGCCGGAGAACGCGGCGATGATCCTGCTCGCCCTCACGCTGATCGGCGGGACGGCGATCGAGTGGGCGGCGGAGCGGCTGCGCGGCGGCTGGTTCTGGCGCGAGCGTGGCTGGATGCTCGGTGTGGCAGCCTCAGTCCTCGCGCTTGCGGTCGCGCAGTTCATCCGCCAGTTGCTGGATGTCAACCGCTCGGCGGCATGGATCGCGACGATTCTTGTTGTCATTGCCCTGCTTCTCGCCGCCGGCTACGCGACGATGACGATGATCACCGCACAGGGGAAATTCCGCGCCAGTACGGCGCTGCTCGCGACCTTGCTGGCGCTCTCCTGCGTCATGGCGATCCGCTCGATGAGCGACGCGACGTTCAGCCACCCGGCAGACGGTCGCGAACTGCTCGCCAATGGGACAGCGGCGAGTGTCACGCCCTTCGTCGAGCGGGTGAAACGTATCTCCATTGACCTGACACGCAATGATCGCACGCTCGATCCGGCGACGGGCGACCGCAACAATATCGCTGGTGGCAACACCCTTGCGATTGCAGCGGAGAACTCAGTGGCGTGGCCCTTCCAGTGGTATTTCCGGGATTTCCCGAATTTCACCGTCGGCAGCGCGCAAGAGATCGCCAATCAACCGCCGACGAACCAGAGCGGCACACCGATGCCCCGACTCGTCATCGTACCGAGCGCAATGGAAACACAGGTGACACCAACGCTTCCGGGATATGTAAGTCAGCAGTATCCGGCGACGATTGCCTTCCCCGATGCCTACCGGGCGGGGAGTGCGGCAGCGCGCCTCGCCGCGCCCTTCAAGCCCGCGACATGGGGGGACTGGCTGCGCTACTTCGCCGCCCGTGAAACGCCCGACCCGCCGACCATCGGCTATCTGACGGCCTATCTCAACAAGGAGGCAGCGGATAAGGTCTTTTTCGCCGCGCCCAGCCCGAGTAGCACGCAGGCGGCCCCAAGTAATCTCTTCGACCATGCGGGCAAGGGCAAGGCGGGCGGGCAATTCTCTGCCCCCCGCGGCATCGCTGTCGGGCCGGACGGCACGATCACGATTGTGGACCAACTGAATTACCGCGTGCAGCAGTTCCAGCCGGATGGCACATTCCTGCGGCAGTGGGGCGGCATCGGCGCCGGGCCGGGCATGTTCGGCCAGATCAACGGCTACGCCTTCGGCCCGACCGGCCTTGCCGTCGCGCCGGACGGGACGATCTTCGTCGCGGATACCTGGAATCACCGTATCTCCGCCTTCACGAGCGACGGCAAGCCAGTGCGGCAATGGGGCAGTTTCTTCAATGGGCAGGAAAATCCCGCCGCGTTGCCGCAGCATACGTCGGATTTTTACGGGCCACGCGGCATCGCGATCGGGCCGGATGGTCTCGTGTACGTCACCGATACCGGCAATAGCCGCGTGCTCGTCTTCGATCAAAGCGGCAAGTTTGTCCGCACCTTCGGTTCCTTCGGCACGGGCGATGGGCAGATGGATAACCCCGTCGGTATCGCCGACCGCGCGGACGGCACGATCGCCGTCGCGGACACGAACAATGCCCGCATTCTCTTGTTCAGCGCCGCCGGGCAGTATCAGTCGGCCATTCCGGTTGCAGATTGGAGCGCGGTGCGGGGGCTGGAGGCATATCCGATTTTCCTGAAGAACGGCAACCTGCTGATTCCCTCCCCGACCGGCAACCAACTCATCGAGATGACAACTCAGGGGCAGACTGTTCGCACGATCACCGGGAATCCGGGCGATCTCCGCAAGCCGGTCGCCGTCGCCGTTACGGCGGATGGTACGACCGCGATTGTCGTCAATGATGAAACAAACAGCGTGGTGAAAGTGAGCCTTCCGTGACCCTCACCCAGGATCGTATCTTCCCCCGACGGGCCGTGCGCGAACCCGCGCCAGATGACCCACCGCGCCGTTCGGGCGCGTTTTCGTTGAAATTCTGGATCGGTATCGCCATCAGCGTCGTCTTCCTTTATCTTGCGCTCCGTGGACAGGACTTCGGCGCCCTCTGGAAGGCGATGCGGGCAGCCTCCTATGCCTGGCTCATCCCGGCAATCGGCTGCTACTTCGTTGGTGTCGTCATCCGCACCTATCGCTGGCATATTCTCCTCCGCTCGACGCGGAATATCCCCATGCGCCGCCTCTGGCCAGTGATCGTGATCGGCTACATGGCGAACAATGTCCTCCCCTTGCGCGCGGGCGAACTCGTGCGCACCTACGTCCTCAGCGAGCGCGAGAACGTGAGCCGGAGCGCGACCCTGGCGACAATCGTCGTCGAGCGCGTTTTCGACGGCCTGACGATGCTCGCCTTTATTGTCTTCGCGGCCCTCTTTATTGACATCAATGCCCGCGTGCGGCAACTGGTGATCGTCGCGGCGTTGCTCTTCCTCGGCGGGCTAGCCTTCTTCTTCGTTATTGCCTTCTCCAGTGCGTGGCGCGTGCGGCTCCTGCGGCCGATCTTCGCGCGGCTGCCCCAGGCAATCACCGTACGGATCGAGGCGCTGATTATCGAGTTCGTTGCGGGCCTCGGCAGCCTGCGGCGCGCGGGCGATTCCGGTCTTGTCGCACTCTCCTCGGTCGCCGCATGGGCAGCGGAAGCGACGATGTACGCACTTGTCGCCCACGGGTTCGGCCTCGCGCTCAATCCGGCGGGGGCGATGCTGACGACGGGCGTCGCCAACCTCTTCACGCTCGTTCCCTCATCACCGGGCTATATCGGCCCCTTTGAGGCGGGCACGCTACTTGTCATCCAGCAGATTCTCAGACTGCCCGTTGAAACGACCGGCGCCTTTGCCCTCGTCCTCCACGCCGCGCTCTACTTCCCGATCACCGTCTGGGGGATGTATTACTGGTTTAGCCAGCATCTCTCGCTCCGCACCGTCAAGCAGTACGAGCAGGCGGCGGAGACGGCCTAACGTTTTGCGGTACAATAGCCTCATCACCGGACACGCTGTCCGGTCGCGCCATGGTAATAAAGCGG
>JALYUS010000348.1 GCA_030853625.1 Chloroflexota bacterium | reverse complement strand
ACGCATAGGCATCGCTCCCGTGGAAGGCATCCGCGAACAGTACATTGAGCGTGACGGGCTGCCCGTCACGCGTGTAGGCGAGGATCGCGGTGTAGAACTTTGCCGGTTCGCCGCCGATCTGCCCATCGCGGATTGCTTCCTGAGAAAAGGTCGCTCCCACGCCCTGCGCCGTCCATCCCGCCTTGAATGCGTCAATCTCGTCGCCCAGAGTGGGGGCCTGCCCGATGATGTCCAGCGTCATTTCAAGCGTGGTGAATGGCCCCGTCAGGCCGACGGCATGGCGCATGCCGAGCGTCGCATCCACATGCCAGCCAGCGGGATACTGGAGCGTGAACCGCCCCTGCGGATCCATGTAGGTCTGCGTCAGTGGCGCGGCCGGGCCGAAGGGATCCATCTGATTCGTCGCGGGCGGCGCCGATGGCCCGGTTGCCGGTGCGTTCCCCATCGCGGGGACAGGTGCGCTGCTCGCATAGCGCCATTTGTAGTAGTGCTGGCCGATATTACCCATTTCGACTTTGTACGGGTCGGGGTTTGTATCAGTGTACGTCAGCACGCGGCGCTCGAAGACCTGAATCATGACGAAACGCGATGCGCCCGCGATCTTCACCGTCGCGTGGAAGGGTTCGGAGAGAGCGTAGCCGATGCTCGACAGCCCCGCACGGTCGCGGTATTGGGCGAACGCACCGGGCACATTGTGTTTCGTCGCATCGTCATAAACGGTGATCGTCGTCTGGGGGATCGGCGGAAGCGCGCTGCTGCCGAGGTCGCCGGACGGTTGGATCGTGGCGTTCGAGACGTGGCCGATTGTGCTTCCCGCAGGCGCGAGCAACCCCGCTGCCTTCGTGCCGAGGTCCGCGTAGGTGGCGGCGGAGCCGCCGGGATCGCCCGCAATGGCGATGTCGGGCGACGGTTGCGGCAGAAACTGATCGTCCGCGATCTGGATTTGGCCCTTGACCATTTCCGTCGCCAGTAGGCCGTTCGTGACCTGGACGCCCGGCATGTTTGTCACGCCGCCGTAGAGTTCCATCCGTCCCTTGTCGAAGTATTGGACGGTGCGGCTCTTGTTCGTGCCGCTATAGAGGTATTCCTCGGTGATACCATCCGTTGCATTGGCGAGCGGCCCCCAGAAGTTCGGCGCGAGCGCTTCACCCTGTTTCCATTGCGTCTCAAACGCCGGATTGGCGAAGGCGGACGCCGCACGAACAGGCGTTGCCAGCGGCATGAGACACAGAACGAATGCGGCGAGCAGAGTGAACCGACGGCGCATGTGAATCTCCCTTCCTGATCCCCGTTTCCCATGAGCGAACGATACGCGATCATTAGCCTAATGACAACGCGGCGTGGTTCGTCCATCATGCATGGAGAGAGACGGCGTGCAACGGAGAGCGCACAGGAACCGCGCCCATGCGCGAAAGGAGCAGCAGACGATGCCGATTATTGACCCACCGGATGCCCACTCGATCATGGCAATCGCCGCGCATCCCGACGACATCGAGGCGTGGTGCGCCGGGACGCTCGCCCACGCGATTGACAACGGCGCGACGGTGCGACTGCTGCTCGTCACCTCCGGCGACAAAGGCTCCGGCGATCCCGCCGCCGATGCGCGCGCTGTGGCGATGCGCCGCGAGGGAGAGGCGGTCGAAGCCGCCCGTCTGCTCAGCATCGCGGAGGTCGCCTTTTTGCGCTACACGGACGGCGAAGTCGAGAACACGCAGCCGCTCTTGCGCGACCTCGTCGGCGGTATCCGCCGCTGGCAGCCGGAAGTCATCTTTACCTTCGACCCGGTAGACTCCCTGCCGCGCTACATCAGCCACCGCGACCACCGCACCGTTGGCCGCGCGACGCTCGACGCAATCTATCCCCTCGCGCGGGACCCTCTCGCCTTCCCGCAGCAACTCCGCGACGGTCTATCAACGCACAAAGTCGGCGCGGTCTGGCTCTTCGCCAGCGCCATCGCGGATGCATACGTGGACATTTCTGCCACCTTCGCGCGCAAAGTCGCCGCCCGCCTCGCTCACGCCAGCCAGACCGCCGACCCTGCCGCCTTGCCCGAACGCTTCCGCGCGCGGGACAGCGCCGCCGGCGCCCCCGTCGGTCTACCCCTCGCCGAAGCCTTCACCATCGTCACTATTGGGCGGTGATACCCTGATTCGTACGGGCGATTCGCGAATCGCCCTCCGGTCTCCATCGGAATGAGGAAGGACAGATGGGCTACGAACATTACTGGTCACGTCCGCCGATTCTTGATCCAAAGGCTTTCGCTGCGTGGTCGCGGGATGTACGCAAAGTGATTGAAGCATTTCCAGAAGATATGCTTCGTGGTCAGACTTGGGAGGAAGGCGCCTTTACAAGCCCAACACTCGTTCACTTCAACGGCAACATCAATCATAATACAACGCTTGGGGCACGAAATGATGCGGGGATTGTCTTTGCCGTACCGCAAGTCCTCGATGAATCATTCTGGAAGTGGACGTGGGTTGTCAATGGAAGAGACCCAAACGGTTGGTTGAGTGATGAGTGTAAAACGAACGGTAAACCGTACGATACTGCCGTCGTCGCGGCGCTTACCCTTCTGAATTATCACTTTCCAGAGTCGTGCCGAATCGCGAGTGATGGAAACCTGGCCGACTGGCAAGTAGGGTTGGAACTCGCCGAACGAGTGACGAGTCTTCGACTATTCGCGCCAATCTACTCTCACACGTTAAATATACACGATCCTGTGCCTACTGATGCATTTGCGTTGTGGAGCGCTGATGTGGCAAAGATTGTCGCCACGACCGATGTGCCACTTGCTGGACCTGATTGCTCCGGCGAACCTGTGATAACGCAAACTGGCGTTGCATTCAACGGACTTGCCAGCAATGGACGTGATCCATTCAATCTTATAGGAGAACGGGTCCTTAATAATGAGCGATTTCCGAACCATCTGTGGAGTTCGAGTTGGTCGTATTGGGAGTGTATGACAATGGGAAATGACGGGAAACGTTATGATGAAGTCGTGACGGCTGCCCTCATTCTCTTCGTGCATCGCTTTCCGGAAAAGTGCGATCTGTGGACGAAAGGTGATACGGCACATTGGCAATCCGGTCTCCATCTTGTGGAGCGTGCGACGGGTCTGCGTTTGTCTGTCGAGATAGATGACCCTAATCAGGCGGTATGTGTCGAGCAGGAGACAACTTGAAGACGCCAAGAGAAGTCGTTGTACGGTAGACTGCGCCGATGTCTATGATGAAATGCGCTGATAATAAGAGGGGAGATGCGGTATGAGCAGCGAGCGACATTGGAGCCGGGAGCCGGGGCGATGGGAAGCGGCATTCACACCGGCGGCGTATGCGATGATCCCGACGAATGCGACGCCCCGTCCGTCGCCGGATGGGCGACTCGTCGCCTACAGCCGGGGATACGACGGGCGGATGGATCTGATGGTCGTGCCGGTGGTGGGCGGGATACCGCTGCAACTGAGCGACGACCCGGCGATGCAGGGGCCGGACCCGAGTCAGCGGCAGGCATCGTCTATCGCCTGGACGCCGGATAGC
>JALYUS010000347.1 GCA_030853625.1 Chloroflexota bacterium | reverse complement strand
GCTCCCGCTGAAACACATCCGGCATGACGACGACATTGATGGTGCCGGTCTCGTCCTCAATCGTGAAAAACGCGACCCCTTTGGCGGTGCCCGGGCGTTGCCGGATCGCCACGATTCCACCGACCTTCACCGCTCTGCCGTGCGGCACGCGGTCAAGCTCCTTCGCGCTCACCACTCCCCACTCATCCATCAGCGAGCGGTAGTGGGTCATCAAGTGCCGCCCGCCCGGCGCGCATCCCATGAGTGTATAGTCCAGCCGCACTTCCTCCTCAGTGGTGAGTGGCACGAGCGCCGGTATCGCGGGGAGCGCATCGGGCAGCAGGTTTGCCCGACCATCCACGACACCGATGGCCCAGATCGCTTCCCGGCGCGACAGGCCGAGTGAGCCGAATGCCCCGACCGCCGCGAGGTTGGTCAGCACGTCCCGATCAAGGACGAGTCGCCTGACGATATCGTGCAGATCGGCGTACGGCCCCCGCGTGATCTCCGCCTCGATCCGCACCTTCTCTTTCGTGCCGACGCCGGCGACGCTGCGCAATCCGAGCCGCACCGCCCAAACTCCATCGTCGGTGCGCTCTATCCGGTGATCGTAGCCGCTCCGCTGGATATCGGGTGGCAGCACGACGACATCATGCCGCTCACTATCGGAAATCAGCATCGCGGGCGAGTAGAAGCCCATCGGCTGACTGTTGAGGAGCGCGCACAAAAACTGCGCGGGGTAGTAGCGCTTCAGATACCCCGACACCGCGATGAGCAAAGCGAAGGCGATCGCATGCGATTCGGGAAAGCCATAGAGGGCAAACCCCTGAATCATCTCCCAGACCCGCTCGATCACCGCGTCGTCGTAGCCCCGCGCCCGTCCCCCATCGACGAACCGTTCCTTGAGACCGGCCATCGCCGCGACAGAGCGCTTCGAGCCCATCGCCCGGCGCAGCAGGTCCGCCTCCCCCGCCGTGAATCCGGCGATCACCATCGCGCAGCGCATCCCCTGCTCCTGATACAACACCGTCCCGTACGAGCGTTCCAGCACCGGTTTGAGATCAGGGTGCGGGTAGGTGACGTCCTCCTTGCCCTGCCGCCGACGGATGAGCGGGTGGACCGCATCGCCCTGGATCGGCCCCGGCCTGATCAGGGCGGTCTCGATCACCAGATCATAGAGCGTCCGGGGCTTGGTGCGCGGCAAGGTCGCCTGCTGGGCGCGCGATTCAATCTGAAAGACCCCGACGGTATCTCCGGCACAGAACATATCGTAGACCGCCGGGTCCTCCAGGGGCACGCTGTCCAGCGCTAATGTCGTTCCCGCCGTCTCGCGGACGAGATCAAAACACTTCCGGATACACGTGAGCATCCCGAGCCCCAGCACATCGGTTTTCACATAGCCGAGCGCCTCGATATCATCCTTCTCCCAGATCGTCACCGTGCGATCCTTCATCCGCGCCTTCTCCAGGGGGATGCACTCGGCGAGCGGGCGGGCAGTGACGACAAAGCCGCCGTTGTGGATCGAAGCGTGCCGGGGGGTGTCGCCCATCGCCGCGACGAGTGTCGTCAGCCATCCCACCGTCCCTTCGCCCACGCCCAGTTCCTGCGCGATTGCCGCCGCCATCCCGTCGCCCCGGTGCTGGCCGATACGTTTGCTTAACTGGATCACCCGCTGATGCGGGAGGCCCAATGCTTTGCCCGCATCGATCAGGGCGCTCGCACCCCGGTAGGTGTTGACGTTGCAGACCATCCCCGATCGGTCGCGCCCCCACTTCTCATAGAGATACTGAATGACCTGCTCGCGCCGCTCGTGCTCGATGTCCAGGTCCACGTCCGGCGGGCTGGCACGCTCCTCGCTCAGGAATCGTTCGAAGAGGAGGCCGTAGCGCAGCGGGTCGACGTTGGTCGCTCCGAGCACGAAGGCGACGACTGAGTTGGCCGCCGATCCTCGCCCCTGCATCAGGATCCCTCGCTCCCGGCAGAAGCGCGCGATGTCCCAGACAAAGAGGAAGTACTCGGCATAGTTGAGCCGGTGGATGAGGTCGAGTTCGCGCGTCAGTTGCGCCATCGCCTGGGACGACATCGGCCGATACTTCTCCGCCGCACCGGCGTGGCAAAGCTTGAAGAGATAGGAGAAAGCGGTCTCCCCGGCCGGAATGGGGAACGCAGGCGGCTGGAAGGCGACCTCGGCGAGGCTAAACCGGCAGGCATCGGCGATGATCGCCGTGTTGCGGACCGCCTGCGGACACCACGCAAAGAGCGTCGCCATCTCCGCTGCGGATTTCAGGTGCGCCTCCCGGTTGGGTGCGAGGATCGTCCCCGCCGCAGCGAGCGTCGTGCGCTCCCGC
>JALYUS010000345.1 GCA_030853625.1 Chloroflexota bacterium | reverse complement strand
ACGCATAGGCCGCAAACAAGAGGAAGTAGCAGCCGGTGAAGATCAACACCATCGGCAGTTTGTTCACGCGATCCGCCACGAACAGCCCCGTCGCGAGCAGGACGAGCAGGAAGGGCATCGGCAGGTTAGAGAGCGCGCCCCACCAGTCCTGCCCGCTGGCGAAGAGGAAGTATGCCGCGACGAGCGCGAGCGCGGCCGGGTTGAAGATATGGCCCTGTTTGGTCCGCAACAGATACTTCGAGGCGACGGCGAGTGCGGCGGTGATTGCCGGGACGTACCACGGTTCAGCCGGGCTGAGAATCAGCGCCACGATCAAGCCGGAGAGCAGCGCGCCGCTGGGGAAGAACCAGACGCCGCGCAACACGCGAACAATGGCAATATCCACGAGCATCGCCGCCGCGACCGAGCCGATCAGGCCCGGCGCGACATGACGCACCCCGGCATGGACGGCGGCAAGGGCAGCCAAAAGTACGAGAACGATTAAGAGATAGCCCTTCGGCGTGCGAAAAAACCGCTTGAGGGTATGAAAAATCGTCATTGGATATACCTCGTCAGCCCGCGCGTCGCGTAGCGCTTCAGCGTAGATGAATAGATGAGACCGTCCACGCCCTGCGCGTCGAGGAAGCGGAGGCCGCGCGTCGGGCCGAGCACAAAGGCGGCGGTCGCCAGCGCGTCGGCGACCATCGCGGTCGGGGCGATCACGGTGACACTGGCGACGGCATCCGCCGACGCGCCACTGCGCGGATCAACGAGGTGGTGGCCCTCCCCGGTCGGGCTGCGCCGCTCGTAGTCGCCGGAGGTGCAGACCGCCATCTCCGCGACGTGCAATACCTCAATCAGGGCGTCCGCGTGCCGGGGGTGGCGAATGCCGACGCGCCACGGTGCGCCGTCCGCGTTCCGGCCCCGCACATGCAGATCGCCGCCCGCCTCGACGACGGCGTGTGCGAAGCCGTCCAGTTCCTTCGCCGCCAGATCAATGGCAAACCCCTTCGCCACCGCGCCGAGATCGAGCAAGAGCGGCTTCCGCAGCGTGATCGTACATGCGCTGGAATCAAGGTGGAGATCGCGGTAATCCGGCGCATCGGGCGGCGCATCGGGACTCTCCACCGTCTGCCCGGTGAGGTAGTGACGGTTGAACCCGCGCCGCGCCAGCGTGTGACCAATGGTCGGATCGAAAGCGCCATCACTCAGACGCGCGACTTCCAGCGCGAAGCGCACCGCCTCGTAGAGCAGTGGACTGACCGGCACCGGCTCCCCGACGCGCGCGCAGAGTCGCGACAGTTCGCTCTCCGGGTCGAAACGGCTGCACGCCTGCTCGATCCGCTGGAACCACGCGAAGGCGGCGGTGGCCCGTACGTCGAAATGCGCCTCCGGCTGGTCAGAGGCGACCTGTACCGTAACGAGTGTGTCCATGAAGACGGCGGACTGGCGGTACGTCCGCGTCGCCGCGACCGCGCCGCTCATGATGCCTTCGCCAACGCATTCGCCACGGCATCTGTGAAGGCGGTCGAACTGTCCGTCGCGCCGGAGACGAAATCCACCGTGGCCGATTGTTGTGCGACGACCTCACCGGGCAGCGCGCTGATCATCGAGCATGGGTAGCGGGTGCCGCATTGGCTGATTTTCGCGGCGGCGATCTTGCCGCCTTGTACGACGACCGTCACGCCGATATTGCCGTGGCGGCTGCGCCCGAGACCGGTATATGAGCCATCCCGATATTTACCGGCGACACTGGTCGGGGCGGGCACGGTCGTCGGTGGAGCAATGCTCGCCGGGGTCGGCGTCGTCCGGGGCAATGGCGCGGTCGTCGCCGCTGGTGTAGTGATCGTCGGGGCAATGCCGATGCGCCGGAACGGTGTACTCGTTGCAGCGGCGATCGTGGCTGTGGGGACCGAGATGGTGGGCGGCACGCCGGTCGTTGCAGTCGCGATCGCAATCGGGGCATCGAACTGCGCCGCCGCCGACTGGGTCTGGGTATATCCGGCGGCATAGACGGTGACAATCGCGGCGGAACTGAGCGCGACGAGGCCGCCGGTGATTTTTTTGACGGGGCGCTTTTTTGGTTGTGGTGATAACGGCATATGGATTGTCCTTTGCGCGCCCGGCTGCCTGCCGGACATAGTTTCACGCGTCGCACGGTCCCTGACGACACACGACACAGAACCCGCTTCTATCCTACGCCTCTTTGCCACAAGAAACGTGAGGCGTTCCTTAAAAATGTGTCGGAACTTTGGGTAGCAGGTCAGTTTGAATCGGGTGGGGAGGATTTGACCTGTCAGGCACAAGCGGTCAGTGGCGTAACCACAGATGGACTCCATAGACTATCAACGCCGCACCAACCACGAACGCGACGATCATGTTGACATCACTGACCTGGGCCTCTGATCGCTTGTCGTGCAACCATACCAGGTGGGGATAAGCGATCCATAGGCTCCCGACGACTATGGGGAGCCACGCGGGAGGAGTGGCGCCATTGATGCCGTTAGGCCAGGCGGCGATAACTCTGGTGAAACCGATAGGCATAGAGAGAGAGGCGATCATGCCTTACTCCGGTTTCTTTCTCCACCGCACCGCCGCCATTCCCTGTCATCGGTGTCAATCGCTCGCAAGGCGGAATGAAACTCAAATGACGTATGCGCCACCGGCGTGCGCCCATTCGGATTCGATGACGCGCGGTTCGCCGACATGCGTCTCCTCAGTCGCGACCGGATTGCCGCTGTCGCGCCATGCCGCCGTGCCGCCGCGAACATTCGCGACGTTGCCGTACCCCATCTGCGCGAGGAACTGCGCCGCACGCAGCGAGCGCATGCCGCTCTGACAGATCACCTGTATCGGGCGGTCGCGCGGCGCTTCGTCCAGCCGCACTGCCAGTTCCGCCTGTGGCAGATTCACTGCTCCCGGCACATGCCCGCGCGCGTATTCCTCCGGCTCGCGCACATCGAGCAGCACGGTTGCCGCCGTTCTGCGGGCCATGTCCGCGATCTCGACCACCGGAATGTCCGGTGTGGAAGTCAGCATCGCCCACGCTGCATCCGCCACACCCCGGTTCGTCGCCTCAATCGCGGTCATGTTCAAGGGGCGCGCGGGGATGCCATCAGTCAGCGTTGCGACGAAAGGATCGTGATCCAATCGTGCCAGCGGGTTGAAGAGGCGCTCGAAGCCAATCGTCGTGCTGGGTCGGCCGCACATCCCCTTGCCGCATGGCCCCTCGAAGTGACCGGGAA
>JALYUS010000343.1 GCA_030853625.1 Chloroflexota bacterium | reverse complement strand
GCCATCGTTGCATCTCAGGAGGAGACGAGTACAATGAATGCGCGTTGCTGACGTGCATTCGTGCCGTGGTTCGGGGTGAGGGGGAGTGAGACGACATGAGTAGCAGGCCACCCGCACGCCGCGTGAGCGCCGCTGGCTCCGCCGCGTCGCGCAAGCCGAACGCCAATGGGCATGCGCCGAGCAGTAGTGATGCGCTTGCCCCCGTACATCCCTACGATGCGGCGAATCGCCGCATCCTCATCGCGGACGATGACGAGGCGATCCGCTCGCTTCTCGTCGAATTGCTGACCGATGAAGGATATGAGCCGATCGAAGCGGCGACGGGTAAGGAGATGCTCGCCCTCTACCACGGGCCGCAACGGCCCGCGCTCGTGCTCCTCGATGTGCAGATGCCCGACATGACCGGGATCGAAGCGCTCCGTGAGATTGCGCAATCCTCCGGTGGCGAAACGCTGCCGATTATTATGATGACGGCATTCACGACCGCTTCCATCGCCATCGAGGCGACGATGCTCGGCGCGTTTGATTACCTCAATAAGCCATTTGACATTGAGTACGTCGTTCAGAAGGTCCGAACGTTCTTCAGCACGCAGGAGCAGGAAGCGCAGATGACCGCCACTCCCGCCGAGGCCGATCAGCGGCTGCGGGACGAGATTATCGGCTCCAGCCCGGAGATGGCGCGCATTTTCCAGATGATCGGGCGGGCGGCGGCCTCCGATGCGCCCGTATTAATCACCGGCGAGACGGGGGCGGGCAAGGAACTGATCGCCAACGTGCTGCACAAGAACTCGCTCTCCGCGCGTGGCCCGCTGGTCAAGGTGAACTGCGCGGCGCTGCCGGAATCACTCCTCGAAAGCGAGTTGTTCGGCCACGAGAAAGGCTCGTTCACCGGCGCGTTGAATCAGCACAAGGGGAGTTTCGAGCGGGCGAATCGCGGCACGATCTTTCTCGATGAGATCGGCGAATTGACGCTCTCCACCCAGACGAAACTGCTGCGCGTCCTTCAGGAGAGGGAATTCGAGCGCGTCGGCGGTACGGGGCCGATCCATGTTGACGTGCGCGTCATCGCGGCGACGAACCGGCGGCTGGAGGATGAAGTATCGGCGGGCAAATTCCGCGAAGACCTCTTCTACCGCCTCCATGTCCTGACAATCCATGTGCCTCCCCTCCGGGAGCACATGGAGGACGTGCCACTCCTCGTCCAGCACTTCCTCGATAAGCACCGCTACGGGGTCGCGGGCCGCTCGGCGCGCATCTCGCCGGACGCAATGGAAAGACTGATGACGCATTCCTGGCCCGGCAACATCCGCGAATTGGAGAACACGATTCAGCGCGGTATCGTCCTCTCGCAAGGCGGTCTGGTCACTGCCGAGCAGATTCAGTTCGCGCCGCAGGCAGGCGGGCGCTTGCTTGACATCACGCAGCGCGTCCGCGAGCGCACGCCGCTGGTGCAGGTGCTCAACGAAGTCGAACGCGAACTGCTCGTTGAAGCCCTCAAGCAGCATGAAGGCGACCGCGTCGCCGCCGCGCATACTCTCGGATTAGAACTCGTTGACCTTATGCGGCGCCTCCGCGACTTCGGCCTCGATGGCGACTACGCGGCGGATTAGCGCGGGACGGCGGTATGCAAGGAAATCGGTGGGACAGGCTTTAGCCTGCTATCCAGAATTGCAGGCTGAAGCCTGCTCCACCATGAGAGAAGTCTTATCGCCCCGCCATCCCGCGCTCGCGGCGGGCGACGGCGGCATTTGTGCGGTGTGCGTCCTGATAGAAGGGCATGATGCCGGGCGGTTCCCACTGTACATCGGGGTCCGCGAGGAGGGTGTCGAGGTAGGCGGCGTTGTCGCGCAGCAGTTGCGCGTCGCCCACCGGGCCGTGCGACGGCACGATCGTCCGCACATCGTCCCGCGCGGCCCACGCACGCAACCCGTCCGCCCAGGGACCGAGCGGCCCGGCCTCCGTCGTCGGGATCGGCCATTCCGCTGCGTCCCCCGCGAAGAGGAAGCCCGGTTCCGGCAGATGGACGACCGCCTCATCCGCCGTGTGGCCGGGGAGATGGTGAATCGAGAGCGTCATGCCGCCGAGGTCAATGTCCATGAATTCGGCGAAGGTAATTGTCGGCGGCACGATCGTCACGTCGCGGTAGCGTTCCGGCTCTTCCGCCTGCTTCTCTCTCAGTTTCCGCCGCCCGTCGGTGAGCATCGCCGCGCGGCAGAGACGATGCGCGATAATCGGCGTGTCCGGGAAGGCGGCATTGCCCCAGGTGTGGTCCCAATCCGCATGCGTGTTGACGACGAGCGTCGGGCGACCGTGCCGGGCGAGAAGGTCCAGCACGGGAATCATATCCGCCGGGCGGATGAGCGTATCCACGACCGCGCTCACCGTCTCGCCGAGGATGACCGCCGCGCAGACGAGCATCTCCGCATCGAGCGGGCGTTCCACGAGCCAGATCGCGGGCGTCAACTCCCGCAGGCGCACCTCGTTCATTGCTCGATTCGGTAGCGGCGGATTGCCGGGAATTTCCAGCCGATCACGATCACCGTCAATACGCACGCGACGCCTCCCGAGATGATGGAGAAGGGTACGCCAAGCCCTGCGGCGACCCCGCCCGCTTCCAACTGACCGAGTTGCGGCCCACCCTGCACAAAGACTTGATTTGCCGCCGTGACGCGCCCGCGGAGCGCGTCCGGCGTCAGGAGTTGCAGTATCTGATGGCGGAGCGTCATGCTGACCGTGTCGGTCAGCCCTGTCGCGGCGAGGAAGAGTATCGCCGTCAGCATCGAGCGCGCGAAGCCGAAGCCGACGGTCGCGAGGCCGAATGCCGCCACCGCGATCAGCAGCGGGAAGCCTGGTTTACGGACACGGTTCGAGAGGCCCGTCATCACGACCGCGCCGATCACCGAGCCGATGGCGGGCGCGGCGTAGAGGATGCCCAGCCCGGCCGGGCCGACATGGAGAATCTTGTCGGCGTAGGCGGGTAGGAGCACGGTCGCGCTGCCCCAGAAGGTGGCGAAAAAGTCCAGCGACATCACCGATCCGACGATCGTGTTGCGGCGGATGAAACCGAGACCCTGCACCGCCGCCGTCCAGCCACGCGCGCCGCCCACCGATGCCGCTCCGAGCCGTGACCGCATCAGCAGAAGCGCGATGATCACCGCGAGAAAGCCGATCGCGTCGAACGAATAGGTCCCCGCGAGGCCGATTGCGCCGATCGCGAGACCGCCGACCGCTGGACCGGCGACCATCGCCACTTGCATGACGGTGATGTTCCACGAGAGCGCGTTCGGCAGATGCACGCGGGGAACGAGCGCAGGAATGATCGCCTGCCGCGCGGGCATATCGAGCGCGCCCGTCGCGGCAGCGAGAAAGGTAAAGCCATAGATGACGCCGAGGTTCACCCTGCCTGCCGCAGTCAGCAGAGCAAGTGCGGCGGAGTAGGAGAGCAGCAAGGGCTGAGTGAGGAGCATCAAACGGCGGCGATCGACTGCGTCCGCCAGAACGCCGCCGAGGAGCGAGAAGAGAATGACCGGCACGATGCGGAAAAGGCCGATCAGGCCGAGGTCGAGCGTGGAATGATGGAATTGGTAGACCTGATAGGCGATGGCGACTGTCAGCATCTGCCGCCCAAGCGTCGAGACGAACCGCCCGATCAACAGGAGCGAATAATCGCGGTGGTGCAATGCGACAAAGGGACTGAGCGGTGGGGCAGGCACGGGAGCAATCACGGGCGCGTCGCGGGTCGCAGATTTTCCGGCCACGCAGGACACTTCCTTTCCTTCCGCCCGATAATGCCACGCATCGTACCGCACTCGCTGGCGATGTGATAGTAGACAGCAGGCAGTAGTCGGTAGTCAGAGAGATCGGTTCCGTTCTGACTACCGACTACTGCCTGCTGTCTACTCCCGGTACAATGCTCGTATGATGAACGACGGACCGACGATTTTCACGATTCCCCGCTATCTCGCCGTTCGCGCCGCGCGGCTGCGCATGGCTGCCCGCGCGCATGCGCTCCTCGCGCCGTTGGCGATCTGGGCGCCGTTGCTCGCGCGATTCCGTGGTCTCCGGGCTGCGGTCATTGGTGCGGCCGTCTTCTTCGGCTTCTGGGCGATCCTGCAACTCGCTCCGGTCGGCGTGCCCCGCACGATGCGCCGTCGCTATCGCCGCCTCACCGGGCAGGCGGGTCTGATCGCGCTCGCCGCCTTTGGTCTCCTTGCGCTGGCTCTGTCCCTTGATGTGCGGTTGGTATTCATCGCACTCGGTGCCATTGTCCTCGATGTGCCGGTCGCCGCTTTTCTCTTTGTCAGTCTGCCTGTCTACCTTGCCCCGCATCCAGAGGATGTGCCGCGACCGTGACCTAACCCCCGGCCTCTTCCGTTCTCGACGTGGGATGGGGTGACTCATCGTGAACATCCGAGCGTTTCACTTAACGCCTTGATCTTGCAGAGGCTCACTTCCCTTCCTCGTGGGGAGGGGCCGGGGGTTGGGTTCTTCCGACAAACGCTCGCGAAATTGGGCGGAAGAATGGGTTGCCATTGCTCGTGTGTGTGCTATCCTCGGCAGCAGGCGTAGGGGAGAAGCGCGATGCTG
>JALYUS010000288.1 GCA_030853625.1 Chloroflexota bacterium | reverse complement strand
CGCTCCCGGCGCTTCACCTTCGCCATCCCGCTCGTGGGGACGAGCGGTGATAAATCCCGCGCGTCCTCAGCCGCCGGTTCGGGAGGCGCGTTACGGCGGCGTCCCTTGCCGGAAGGTGCGGCCTCCGTATCGGTGGAACGCCTGCGCGCCAGCCGTTCCCGCTCGGTGCGCGCGTTGATGACCTGCTGCGGCGTCGTTGGGCGCGTGCGGGCGGCGCGGCGAGCGGCGGGAGTCACCTCCACCTCGACGGGGCCGCGCGGGTCAATGTGCCCCTCGTTCGCCGCGCCGCCGGTAGCGATAATGAAATCCGCCATCTCCTGCCGTACCTCATTTGGGAGCACGATCGGCATGCCGCGCGTGTGCGATTGCACCCAGCCAAGCAGTTCGGTCAGTTTGACGGCCGGTGGTTCCGCCGCGTCGTCCGCGTTCAGGACGAGGCGCGGGGCAACGAAGACGATCAGGCCATCCACGGGAACATCGGTGGGCCAGTTACGCTCCGCCGCTGCTGCGGCGAGCACTTCGAGGAGCGCTTTGCGATCCAGCCCGTTCTCGGTCGGCGGCTGCCCGAGTTGCGGCCCACCCATACCGATGAAGCGACCGATCATGCTCTGGCCCGGCTTGCGATATTTCGCCCCGCGCACTTCGACCCGCCCGATCACTTCCTTCGTCGTCATGACGAGCAACCCCGTCTCGTGGACGAGTACATGATCGAGCGTGCGGCTGCCGATGCGCGGGTAGTGGACGAGCGTGTAGCGATCCGACAGGCGGCGCAGTTCCTGGTCAACCAACTGGTCGTTGCGCACCTTCCGCCCCCACTTCGCGATCCCTTGCAGGCCGGAGTTGAAGAGGACGAAGCCAATCACGACTGCCGTATAGGCGACGAGCAGAAAGGCGAGATTGCCGAGGAACGAGATCGGCGCGCCGATGAGAAAGAGGAGGATACCGGCGAGCACTTTGAGACGACTGAGCCGTTTGTTCGACTGTACCTGTTCGAGATTCCGCGCGACCAGCACCGTGGCACTCCCTTTATCCGGCTCCGCGAATTTCCCCACTGTCGCCGGTGTGTGACGCCACAACGCACGGCGTGCGGCATGGCATTCGCGCGCGAGTGGCTATGTGGCGGGTGTCCGTATCTATCGTCATGCACCGTCATCGGCGCAGCCCGTTTGCAACTATGTGGCAGTGGCAACGCATCACGCGGAAGCGCGCAACTCGTCGGCGAGCTTCGTGTCCAGCTTGTCGAGGAAGAGACCCATCCTGCGCACCGCTCCTTTCCCGATCGATCGGGACCCGGCGGCAACCACCGACGGGTGCGCCATAGGATTTTGCGGAGAGAGTGAGCAGGGGATATAAAGGGGGCATCCGAGGATCGCGACGTTCACGGTCCGGCAGCGAGAGGATCGCCCGATGACGCCCCCATCTCCGTCACATGACGATGAGGAGACGCTGCGGTTCAGCGCGGCACACACCGCGTTACGACAGTGGCGTGCCGCCCATCCCCGCGCCACCTTCAGTGAGATTGAAGTGGCGGTTGATGCGGAAATGCAGCGGGTGCGCGCTCGCCTGGTGGCAGAAACGGCGGGCGATGGTGCGGAGATGGTCGTGAGCGTCGCGCCTCCTGCCTGCCCAACGTGTGGGCAGGTGATGCAGGCACGCGGCACGCGCACGCGCACGGTGACGGTGGCGGGCGATCAGGCCGTCACGCTCAGGCGGACGTACACCGTTTGCCCCGTCTGTGGGACGGGGCTTTTTCCCCCTTGATGAAGCACTGGCGCTGGTGCGCGGTCAGTTTGCGCCCCGGCTGATCGAAGGGATGATCCGACTCGGGACGTGGATGCCGTTCGGGCAGGTGCCGGAGATGCTCGCCTTCTTCACGGGGGTGCGCATTGATGGTGAGACCGTCCGTCGCCTGACCGAGCAGGCAGGCGCGGCGCTCGTGGCGGTGGAAGAGGCGGCGGTGGCGCGGTGGGAGCGGGAGATGCCGCCGTCACCGCCGGGGCCTGCGGTGCAGCAACTGAGTGCGGATGGAGCGATGGTGCCGCTGGTTGGTGGGGTGTGGGCAGAGGTGAAGACGCTGGCGATTGGCACGGTGGCGCGGGAGACGAGCGGGACGACCCATACCACCGATCTGTCCTACTGTTCGCGGTTGGCCGACGCACAGGAGTTTGCGCGCGCGGTCGGTGGCGAGACCCATCGGCGGGGAACAGAGAGGGCCGGGGTGGTCTGTGCGGTGCAGGATGGCGCGCTGTGGATTCAGGAGTTGATCGCGCTGCACCGCCCGGACGCGGTGCGCATCCTCGATTTCCCGCACGCGGTGCAACAGATCAGCGCGGCGGGGCAGGCAGTCTGGGGGGCGGGCAGCGCGGCGGCGGCTGCCTGGTTGGATGAGCAGTGCTACACGCTCAAACACCGCGACCCGGACGCGGTGCTGGCGGCGCTGCGCGCCCTGCCCGTGGAGCACGCCACCGTGCCCGCGTTGGCGCAGGAGAAACGGGATGTGGTGCTGAGCTACTTGGAAGCCCGGCGGGAGCAGATTGCCTATGCGGCCTTTCAACAGGCGGGCTATCCGATTGGCAGCGGGATGGTGGAGAGCGCAAACAAACTGGTCGTCGAAGCGCGTTTGAAGGGGAGCGGCATGCACTGGGCGCGGGGCAACGTCAATGGGATGGTGGCGTTGCGGGCGCTGGTGTGCAGCCAGCGCTGGGCGGAGGGATGGAAAGCGATCTGGTGCCACTGGCAGCAGGAGCAGGCAGCGCGACAGGCAGCACGCGCCCACTCCCCTCTCGCTCCCCCGCCGATACCGACCCTCCCTGAGCGACCACCGCCCGCACCGGTGGTCACACCCCGCAGGCGAACGAAGCGACGATTGGTGGTGAACGGACGACCGACAGCCGATCACCCGTGGCGCAGGCGATTCCTTCCTCCCCGTCCACGCTCGGTGTCTACCGCAAAATCATGAGGCGCACCCCGCTGGTCGGCGCTCCTTGACAGTTTCACGAGTCCGTCCGATGATAGAAGATATGCGGATATGATGAAAAGCGATTACAGGAGGGATGGGCAAAACAATAACGAATGCGAAGGTCTTTGAGCCATCAATGGCATGCAGAAACGGCCTTGTTCGTATTGCGTGATCTTTGCATCAGATGAGATCAGATGAGAGTGGAATCGCACGCGCGATGGTTGGTGGGGCGGATGATCTGCCGCGCCGAATAGTAAAGGAGTAGGTTTCGTGGAACGTGGTATCTGGAAC
>JALYUS010000276.1 GCA_030853625.1 Chloroflexota bacterium | reverse complement strand
CTCATGGAAATCGTGCGCGCCGGTATCACCGAAGGATCATTCCGGGTGGACCTCGACGTGGATGCCACGGCATCGGCGATCATGGCCTTTATTAAGGGCGCGTCCATTCAGTTGGCGCGAGAGCCGGAAGCCTTCGCGTACGCGCGCGTCATCGCGGAATTTGAACGCTGGCTCTCGAGTGGTGTAAACGGAAAGGATTGAACCGCATGGCAGAAGCATCCGCGCCCGCCGCATGGGGCGCCGCGAACCAACCAAAGGACCCGCGCCGCTGGCTGACGCTGGCAGCGGTGAACTTCGCCCTCTTTATGGCGCTCCTCGATGTCACGGTCGTCAATGTCGCGCTACCGAGCATCGCGCAGGACTTCAAAAGTTCGTTCTCCGAACTCCAGTGGGTGATTGACACCTACGCGCTCGTCATCGCCGCATTAATCCTGACGATGGCGAAACTCGGCGACCTCTTCGGGCGAAAGCGGCTCTTTCTGATTGGCTTATTCATCTTCGCTGGGTCGTCGCTCGGCTGCGCGCTCTCGCAAAACGTCACGCAGTTGCAGATCGCCCGCGCCGCGCAGGGGATCGGCGGCGCGATTCTCTCGCCCATCGCGGCGGCGATCATCTCCGCGACCTTCTGGGGGCCGGAACTCGGCACCGCGTTCGGCATCTATGGCGGCGTCTCCGGCATCGCGCTGATCGCCGGGCCGATTGTCGGTGGCTTGCTCGTCAAGTATGTCAGTTGGCAGTCCGTCTTCCTCATCAATGTGCCAATCGGCATTATCGGTATCGTCACGGGCGCGCTCGTCATCAAGGAATCGCGCAACACGCAGACGAACCGCTATGTGGACATCATCGGCGCCGCCCTCAGTATCGCGACGCTCTTCTCGCTCACATTAGCGCTGATCAAGGGCGCGGAGTGGGGCTGGACGAGCGGCCGCACACTCGGCTGGCTGGCAGCAGCGGTCGTGCTCTTTATCCTCTTCATTATTGCGGAAACGGTGCAGGCACGGCGCGGACTGGATGCGATGATGGATCTCTCGCTCTTTCGCGTGCCGACTTTCAGCGGCACGGCGGTCATCACGGTGATCGTCAGTTTCAGTTACGCGGGGCTGCTCTTCATCATGGCGCTGCTCTTCCAGAATGTGTTGGGATATGACGCGCTTGGCACTGGCCTACGCTACATCCCCTTCGTGATCGGCAGCATCGTCATCTCACCGCTCGTGGGCGCGAATGCGAATCGGCTCGGCGCACGGCTGATCTTCGGCGTCGGTCTGGCGATACTCGCTCTTGGCTTCCTGCTCTTGACCCGCATCACTCCCTTGTCGGATTGGGATGCGCTGCTCGTCGGCCTGCTCATCGCGGGGATCGGCGGCGCGGCGGTGCAGGCGCAATTGACGAACGCGGCGGTCAGCGCCGCCCCGCGCGAGCAGGCGGGCCTCGCGACCGGCATCAGTGCGACGATGCGGCAGGTCGGGTCGAGCATGGGCATCGCCCTACTCGGCTCGATCTTCGTCTCCCGCTACTCGCATTATTTGCCGGGCGCGCTCGCGGCAGGGCAGATACCGAAGGAATTCGCGGACCGGCTCGTACAGGGTACCGGCGGTAATGTCGCTTTTGCCGGGCGCGTCCCGCCTCAGGCGCCGCCGCAGTTCGCGCCAACGATCCAGCAGGCGACGCATACCGCCTTCATCGCCGGCTTCAACGACACGATCCGCGTCACGGTCGCCTTCATTATCCTCGCGGTCGTCATTGCCCTCGTCTTTGTCCGCCGCACGGATAGCGCGCACGATACCGATGCGGCCCGACCGCGCGAGGAAGTGAGAGAACCGGAGGCGATGGCGCGGGCGGATTGAGAGAACCTCACCCCAACCGCAGCCCCAGCGTCTCCGCCATGCCACGGAGCGCCGCGCGGGGTGCGTCGGCGGGGCGTTCCGCTTCCCGCAGTGTCTCGACAAGCGACCGGAAGGCGGCAATCGCGGCGGGGGTATCGAGGTCGTTTTCCAGCGCGCGGTCGAAATCAGCGAGGAAGCCTGCGGCATCGGGCGCTACGCCGTCACCGGCAGGCGTGGCGAGGGCGTCCGTCGCCCACCGAACGAGCGGCAGGAAGGTCGCCGGGCCATCGTCCGCATACTCCCACGGCGTGCGGTAGTGGTGATTGAGCAGATAGAGGCGGATAGCGTCCGGGTTGTACTGCCGGAGGGCGTCGCGAACGAAGACCATGTTACCGAGCGACTTGGACATCTTCTCACCCTGATAGCGCACCATCGCGGTGTGCATCCAGACGCGCACGAACGGATGGATGTCCGTCGCGCCTTCGGATTGGGCGATTTCGCTCTCGTGGTGGGGAAAAATGAGGTCTGCACCGCCGCCGTGAATATCCACCGTCGGGCCGAGGAAGTGCATCGCCATCGCCGAGCACTCGATATGCCAGCCGGGGCGACCCTTTCCCCACGGTGCGTCCCACGCCGGTTCGTCTGGCTGCGCGACCTGCCAGAGTAGGAAATCGAGCGGATCGCGCTTGTGCGGATCATCCGGGTTGCCGCCACGCTCCGCCGCGATCGCTCGCATCTCCGCCCGGCTGTATCGGCTCAGGCTACCGTAGTCCGGATCGCTCGCAACAGAGAAGTAGACCGTGCCGCCCACGACATAGGCGTGCCCCTTCGCGATCAGCGTGGCGATCAGCGGGATCATCTGGTCTATCTCGTCCGTGGCGCGGAGGAAATGGGTGGGCGGCTCAATGTTCAGGGCACGGGAGTCCTTTTCGTACTGCGCTGTCTGCTCCCGCCCCAGTTCGTCCCACTGTTTGCCCGTCTCGCGGGCGCGCTTGAGGATGTCGTCGTCAATGTCGGTGACATTCTGGACATACGTGACGGCCA
>JALYUS010000265.1 GCA_030853625.1 Chloroflexota bacterium | reverse complement strand
AGGTTTTGCAGCCCACGAACGTCCTCTACATCATGTCCGATCAGCATAGTCCGCATGTCACGGGATGCTACGGCAATCCGGTGGTGCGGACGCCGCACATTGACGCGCTGGCAGCGCGCGGCACGCGGTTCGCGCATGCCTATTGCTCGACGCCGATCTGCGTGCCGTCCCGCGCCAGTTTCGCCACCGGGCGGTACGCCTTCACGATCGGCGCGTGGGACAACGCTTCGCCCTACACGGGGGTGGAAGCGCCGAGTTGGGGCCACCGGCTGACCGAGCAGGGGCATCACGTGACGACCGTCGGTAAACTCCATTACCGCGCGGCGGACGATGACAACGGCTTCCCGGACGAGCGATTGCCGATGCATGTGCTGGAGGGGGTCGGCGATCTCTACGGCCTGCTGCGCGGCGAGATGCCGGTGCGGCTACAGAGCCGCAATCAGGTCTACGAGGCGCGCGCCGGGGAATCGGAGTACATCCGCTACGACCGTGCCGTCGCACAGGAGAGCGCGCGCTGGCTGCGCGAGGAGGCCGGGCAGCACGACGAACCGTGGTGCCTGATGGCGTCGTTCGTCACGCCGCACTTCCCGCTCGTCGCGCCGGAGGACTGTTTCAATCTCTATCCGCCCCAGTCGTTGCCGATGCCGATGCAATGGCGGCCGGACGAGTGGCCGCGCCACCCGGTACTGGCGATGATGCGTCGCTTGCAGGGGCTGGAAGAACCGATAGATGAGGCGACGATTCGCAACGCGATGGCGGCGTACTACGGCCTCGTCACCTTCATGGACGCCCAGGTGGGGATCGTCCTCGACGCGCTCGACGCGGCGGGGTTGCGGGAGAGCACGCGGATCGTCTACACCTCCGACCACGGCGAGCAGTTGGGCGAGCATGGTCTCTGGTGGAAGAGTTCGATGTACGATGGCTGCTGCGCTGTGCCGATGATCGTCGCCGGGCCGGATGTGCCGGAAGGGAAGGTCGTCACGACGAATGTCTCCTTGCTCGACAGTTTTCCGAGCATCGTCGAGGCGGTCGGTGCGGCACTGACAGCGGAGGATGCCGACCTGCCCGGCGGTTCACTCTGGCAGATGGCGCGAGACGAGAACCGGGAGCGGACGGTTTTCAGCGAGTACCACGCCATCTTCTCGCCCTCCGGCATCTTCATGCTCCGCACCGCGCGTTATAAGTATGTCTACTACGCGGGCGGCTACCTGCCCCAGTTGTTCGACATGGAGCGCGATCCACTGGAAAAAGACGACCGTACCGACGACCCTGACTACGCGGACGTGCGGGCGGCGTGCGAGCGGGAACTGCGCGCCATCTGCGATCTGGAGGAAGTGGATCGCCGCGCGAAGGCAGATCAGCGCCGTCTGCTCGACGCGTACGGCGGTAGCGAGGCGGTCCGCGCAGGCGGCGTGAAAATCCCCTACACCCCCGCGCCGGACGCCTTCGCCCCCGCCCCCGTCGCGGCCCGCGATCACGCAACGGGAACGTAGCACAGAGCATGTAGAGGAGAGTGTTCTTTACACGTGACCCATGTCGTCACCCCACTGCTTGCCGACAAACTGCTCGGCGCCAATGCGGTCGGGCATCATATGCGTTCTATCAATTCCAGGAATCATACGTTGGAGAGGCGGAGGTGTGGCATGAACAAATTGGCCGAGGGGAAGGCCCGATCTGGTCGCTTCTGGGATGCGGCGCATGTTGTTTCCCGGTCATACTCCAACTGCATTGCGCCTCCGCGTCACCGCCGGCGATTGGGCATTGGTCATGTTCGGGATGCTGGTCGCAACGGTGACGGCGATGTCGGCGCTCTACGTGGGCAAGGCCTTCGGGACGGGGTTTGACTACCTGGTGGCGTTCCTGTGGGGCGCAGGAGTGGACCAGGGGCTGCGCGGGATCGTGGCGATCCTCGGCAAATTGGGTGCGACCCTGAGCCTCGGCGCCACGACCCCATCATCGGGCGCCGGAGGTAATGGGACCGTGGGTACGTCGGCTGCCACTCCGGCCGGATCCGCATCTCAGGGGAGTTGATCGCCATACCTGTAGGGTGCCTTTCGGGGCCATGCCCCCCTTGCGATTGCGGGGAGCAGCATCGTCTCGGTCCGGCCAGAGACGGTGGCAGGAATCGGTTCCACACTGAGCCAGAACATACGGTGAGTTCGTCTTTACCGTTCCGGGATCGCATGCTCCATCGAGAAGCGCCCGGCCACTTCCTCGCGCGACGGCAGTGGCTCGGCATGCTCGCCAACCGGCATGAATGACACGAGTCGGTAGCCGCCCGGCGCGAGGCCCACGAAATCAAGGGCAAGACGCTCGATGTCGGCGATTACGTGCCAATGCTGTAACGATGTACTGAGCCCGTGTGCCGTGATCGTCAGCCATACTGCGAGTTGCACCATCCCGATACTCTGGCTTGCCTGATCGCGCGTTTCTTCAGCCGCGAGTCCGTCGCGCGGTGCGACGCGGGCGCGGTCTTCGAAGACCAGCAGTGTCATCCCGCCCTGGCGCATTCCGGCCGCGCGGGCGAGGTATCGCGCCCGGCGCTCGCCTTCGAGATGCACCGTGATTGCCTCCTCGATGCGATCCCAGAAGATGGCATTTCGGTCCTGGAGCACGACGACATGCCAGGGTTGCGCGTTGAATGCCGAGGGCACGGAATGTGTCGCGGCAGCCAAATCGGCGATCAGCATCGGTGAAAAAGATGCCGGGCCGAGTCGCCGGATCGAGCGCCGCGCGTCGAGGAGTGCGGCGATTGCGGACGCTGATGTCGGTGTGGTGGCGGTATTCATGTGGCGCTCTCCCCGCTTCCGTCGGCATGTACCCCAACCAACGAGCGGGTCGCCGCGCCGTGAAGCAACGGAAGCACCTGCGTGCCGATCCGTTCGATCTCTTCGAGCATCGGACTACATTGGATCAGGAAGAGATCGAGACCCGCATCGGCGTAGGCGCGCATCCGTTCGGCGATCTGCTGCGGCGTGCCGATCAGATTCGGCCGTAGGCCACGGTTCGAGACCGAATAATCGCGCAATGTCAGTTCGCGTTCGAGTTGCGACATCGTCGTGAAGTCCTTGAACCCTGCGTAGCCCGCCGTTTCTTTGACATCTGTGATCCGGGCGAGTTCCATCCGCGCTTCTTCTTCGGTGTCGCGGCAGATGACGTATGCCGCCATACCGTAGGTCATCGTTTTGCCGTAGGCTGCGGCGCGCGCGCGCATCTCCGCAATCTTGCCGCGCACCGTCTCCACATCGTCGCCATGCATCAGGTAGGCGTCGCACGCGCGGGAGATCAGTTCCTTCGCGGCGGGCGACTCGCCACCGGCGTAGAGGCGGGGCCACGGTTGCTGCACCGGTTTCGGTGCGAGGTATGCCTCCTCCACCTGGGCGTGTTTCCCCATGACCGTTGTCCGTTCCTGCGTCCACATCCCCTTCAGCACGGCGAGAAACTCATCGGTACGGGCATATCGCTCGTCGTGTTCGACGAACTGCATCCCGTATTGCCGCGCCTCCTCCGCCCACCATGCGGAGACGACATTGAGTGTGAATCGGCCATGCGCGATGCGGTCAATCGTCGCCGCCATCTTCGCGACGACGGCTGGATTGCGGAAGCCGGGACGGATCGCCGCCATGATTTCCAATCGTTCGGTGGTCGCCGCCAGCGCCGCCGCCGTTGACCATGCTTCGAGCACCGGTTCGGCGGGACCTTTGATGTCGTTCAAGTTCAGTTCCGCGATCAGCGTCGTGGAAAAACCGAGCGCTTCGGCGCGGCGCGCGACCGCCTGACAGTATTCCCAGGTCGCCGGCATCCCTTCATCCTCGACATTGCGCAACCACCCACCGAAGATCGGCAGCCAGAAACCTACGCGCGGTGTGGGTATTTCAGTCATTACTCCATCCTTCATGCATTCGCGATGCGCATCAGCATGCGCAGAAATACGGTGTCGGGTTGAAGATGTTCGTCATCATGCGTGCTGCCGGGGCGGGATCGTCGGGATCAATCACCGCATCAACGATGTCGCGTCTCTCCCCCGCGAAGAGCGCCGCCCACGCCTCCTCAGGCAGATACCCGACGGTCTCCGTGCCTTTCCCGGCGAGCCGCAGGGCGATGTAGTCTTTGGCGTACGTCCAGATCAGCCCCTCGCGGGCGGGCGGCGCGATCTCGGGCCTCCCGGTCGCGTCGGCGTATGCCAACCACGGCAGATCCACACCGGCGGCGATCGGCAGCCCAATCCACTTCCAGACGCGGGTGTTCACGTCGAGCAGTTTGTGCTCGCCGTCGCGCGCGTCGTAAATGAACTCGACCTCCGAGATGCCGCGATAGCCGAACGCCTTGAGGATCTGCACGCCGCGCGCCGCGATCGCCGCCGGGCCTTCCGCCGCGACGAGGCAGCCCGTGCCGAAATCGGGCGGGTATTGCTCCAGTTTGCGGCCCACGAATACGCCGTGCGCCTCGCCGTCGTTCCCGATGTAGGAACAGACGGAGTAGAAATCCGTCAATCCTTGACCGACGATCTCCTGTGCGACAAGTGGATGCCCCGCCGCGCGATCGAGCGCCGCGCGGAACTCCTCCGGCGAACCGATGCGCCATGCCTTGTCGCCGAAGACGTCGTAGAACGAGCGCTGCTCGGTCGGTTTGACGATGCACGGGTACGGCAATGTTGCCGCGACCCGTGATAGATCCTCGCGTCCGAGATCCCAGGTGCGGGGAATCGGGATGCCGAGTTCGCGTGCCGTCCCGTAGAGCCGCGCTTTGTCGAGCACCGGTTCAACGATGTCGGGACCGGCAAACGGGATGATGAAGCAGCGCCCGAGCCGCTCGCGGTGCCGGTTCACGGCGAGCACCCACTCATCGTTCGTCGGATAGAGGATACCGGGGCGATCCAGCATCGTACCGAGCGTGAGGAGGTACTGAATAAACCCCTCTTCGTCTTCAAGGACATTGGGGCAGAGCGCGGCCACGGTGGCATATTTCGATGCCAATGCATACCCCTTCGGGTCGCGATCCAGCGCGATCACCGGCACGCCCCGCCGTCCGAGGGAGCGTGCCACGGCAAGTCCGGTAATATGACTATTGAAGACCACCGCCGCCGAGCGATCACGAGGATTGATCGCTGCGGCGATCGCGTGATGGAGTGTGGGGAAATCACGTAAAAGAGCGCCCATCGTTCATCTCCATCATTATTGACTAACTTACGTTATAAACTCATCAACCTGCCGTACCACAGTAAATATGCAACACCGCTACATGTCAAGTATTCCTGGCTGACATTCGGGCCTGCCTCAGCCGTTGCACCAGTTCGATGCGATGTGCGCGTGGCTGAACTGGTTGGTCGTCAATGACGACCGTGAGCGCGCTCCTGGGCCGTTCGAGGGAGATGCCTCCTCAGGGGGCGGTCAGGGGTGTCTTTTCTGCGGGCGGTGCCGTGACGCGAAGGCTCCGATACATGCCGTGTTCATTGACGAAGGTGTCGTCGTAGCGGTAGGAGACATGGGAGCCGCTGATCTTCATCTTATTGGCAAGCGTCCTGGTCAGCAATGCCTCCTCCGAGCAGGAAGGCTTCCGCCAAAGAGGACGGCGGCAGCGACGATCACGGGAATGAGCCATCGCGGGCGTTGCCATGGCTGTGGAAACGGCGGGTATTGAGGTGGTTGTGCCATCGTTGTGTGTCCTCCCGCGTACCGTCACCCCCGCCCGTGCGCGATTCGGACGCTTTCGGGCAGGCGGCGGAGGTGGAGCATGACGAGCAGGCCGACGAACGGGCCGGGGGCGAGAAAGGCGAACGTCCAGCGCCAGCCGAGATGATCGCGCAGGATCGGCACGAGCCAGATCGTCACGACCGTCAGCGTGA
>JALYUS010000262.1 GCA_030853625.1 Chloroflexota bacterium | reverse complement strand
GCCAATCCACCTCGGTCTGTCGCTTGCCGCGCGCGAGATCGAGCGCGAGTGACGGCCGCTTCTCGCCCCGCCCGCCGCCAATCCGTTCCTTGAGTAGCCGCCGCGCGATTGGCCGGGGCAAGCGCATTGCTAGCGCCAGTTTCGGGACATCGTAGCCCGGCAACGCAATCGGCTGCGCCGGAACATGCCGCATGACGCGCAATGCCTCGCGGAACGCCCGCTGCTCGATACCGAACAATGTCGGGTCACGCACGACCGCTGATGCATCGCTATCGAGGATCGCTGCCTGCGCATTCGCGAGCAGATTGAGCAGCAACTTCGACCACTTAAGATCGCGATACGAGGCGACGCCGACCGCCGGTAGCCCCGCCTCGTCGAAGATCGCCAGCGCGGCGCCGGGCATCGGCCCACCGGGTACGGGTGCGAAGGCGACGCCCCCCTCGCCCGTGTGCTGCGCGACGAGGCCGGGTTCCGGCATGCTGACGCTGATCGTAATTACGCCACTGAGCACATGTTCCGCACCCAGCGCCGCAATCAGCATCTGCTCGTTACCGATGCCATTCTGCATCGTGCAGATCGTCGCGCCCCGCTCCGCCAGTCGCTTTAAGTCGGGCAATGTCGCCTCGGTATCGGGCGACTTGACGGCGAGAAAGACGAGGTCGGGCGGCGTGTACACTGCATCAACAGTGGCGACCACGCGGACGAGCGCGACGAATGTCCGCCCGCCCGTTTCGAGCGCGAGGCCCGTGCTGGCGAGCGATTCCACCGTCACGGGTCGACCAAGAAGTGTCACGTCCGCGCCCGTCAGCCCAAGTCGCGCCGCGAGGAAACTGCCGACCGCCCCCGCGCCATAGACGAGAATCCGCACGGCAGGCCGCGACACTGGCCGATCCCGCGCGACAAATGTCTCACTCATGCGCTACCGTCGAAACCGGGGAGAACCGCAGAGATGCAGAGGACGCAGAGAGGGAAGAGAGGGAATGAGAAGAAAGAGCATAAAATCTTCATCTCTGTGTTCTCTGCGTCCTCTGCGCGCTCTGCGTTGATTCGGTTTCCTCTCGGCATCATCGCGCGCTAATGGGTGTCGCCGCACCGACCTGCGCATAGACTGCTGCGACGAGTTCCTTCGTCCATGCCGGGATGTCCGCGACGACGCGCCCGGTGACGAGATGGCCGTCCCGGATGGCGGGTACGTCCACCCATTCGCCGCCCGCGTTATTGATGTCGTCCTTGATTGCCCGCGTCCCGGCGATCCGCCGCCCGCGCAGAATCCCGGCGGACGCGCCGACCCATCCCGCGTGGCAGACCATACCGACGGTCTTTCCCGCGCTATCGAAATCCCGCACAAATTGCAGCACGCTCTCGGAGCGGCGCAAGCGATCCGGCGCCCAACCACCGGGGATGATAATTGCCGCGAAATCGTCGGCGTTCACGGTATCGGCGGTGGTGTCCGCCGTCATGGAGAGACCATGCTTGCCTTTGTAGGTCTCAGCACTCCCCGTTCCAATGATCGTCACCGTCGCGCCCTCTTCCTGAAAGCGCATGACGGGATACAATAGTTCCAAATCCTCGAACTCCGCCTCGACGAGTGCCGCGATCCTGACGCCTGCGAGTGACATCCGTAGCCTCCATTTCGTCTCCGCCCCGGTTCTCTCCTATCAGTGTACCGCAGGCATGCAGTGGCCGCATCCGCTATACTGATAAGAAACAAAGGAGATCGCCATGCAGACAAAGACCGAAGCGACCATCGAAGACCTGTACAACGCCCCGGACGACGGCACGTATGAACTCGTGGACGGAAGGCTGGTATACATGCCGCCGACGGGCGATGAACCGAACCATGTTGCCGCTGAGGTTTTCGCTTCGCTGCGGGAATACGTGCGCAAGACACGCAAAGGTCGTGCGCGCACCGATGGCGTCGCGTATATCGTTGACCTCCCCAATCGCAAGTCATTCAGTCCCGACGCATCGTATTCGCTACAGTATCGGCCACACTATATGCGCTTTGTGGAGGGAGCGCCGTTATTCGCCGTTGAAGTCCGTTCGGAGAGCGATTATGGCCCGGCAAAAGATCGCGCCTACGCGCGAAAGCGGAGTGATTATTTCGCGGCCGGGACAAGAGTCGTTTGGGACATTGATCCACTTGCTCAGACTGTGACCGCATATCGTCACGATACGCTAAATGAACCGCTCATTTACTGTCGCGGTGAGGTCGCGAACGCCGAGCCATTCATTCCCGGTTGGAGCATCGCACTCGAAGACCTCTTCAACGACGATTGAACCGCACTTGCACGCCGTTTCGGGTCGTGCTATCCTACCCCTCACGAGGCGAGGGGCGGTTAGCTCAGTTGGTTAGAGCGCCACGTTGACATCGTGGAGGTCACTGGTTCGAGCCCAGTATCGCCCACCACTTCTCCTCGGCAGCAGGGACCGGCAGTGGTGGCCGGTCGCCCCGTCCCCATTCGTTGCGGGGTCGGGCTTTTTTGTATCGGGAGGGATAAACCCCCATGCGCGAACAGGATGACGACATCGGCAAGGAGATGGAGGCGGACGCCGCCGGACTCGTACCATCGGATCGGCATGACGACGATATCTGGACGCCACTCCGCAAGATGCGCCACTCAGCGGCGCATGTGATGGCCGAGGCGGTGCTCGGCATCTTCCCGGACGCGAAACTCGCCATCGGCCCGCCGATCGCCGACGGTTTCTACTACGATTTCGATCTCCCACGCCCCCTGACGCCCGACGATTTCCCGGAAATCGAGCGGCGCATGCAGGAGCGCATCACGGCGAAGTCTCCGTTCGTCAAGAAGATCGTCACCCGCGATGAGGCGCGCGCCTTCTTCAAGGATCAGCCCTACAAGATCGAATTGATTAACGATCTGCCAGAGGGCGAGGAAGTCTCGTTCTATCAGGACGGGCCGTTCACCGACCTCTGCGCCGGGCCGCATGTGGAACATACGGGGCAGATCGGGCCGGTGAAGTTGATGCGGGTTGCCGGGGCATACTGGCGCGGCGATGAGCACCGCCAGCAGTTGCAGCGCATCTACGCCACCGCGTGGGAGAGCCAGCAAGACCTCGATAATTACCTGCACCAACTCGCGGAGGCGGAGCGGCGCGATCATCGCCGCCTCGGGCGCGAACTCGACCTCTTCAGCACGTCGGACGAGATCGGCGCGGGGCTGATCCTCTGGCACCCGAAGGGCGCGATCATCCGCCTGGAGATCGAGAATTTCTGGAAGCAGGTCCATTTCGCCCGGGGC
Source organism: Chloroflexota bacterium (assembly GCA_030853625.1). GTDB lineage: Bacteria > Chloroflexota > Chloroflexia > Thermomicrobiales > JALYUS01 > JALYUS01. Next base: position 44 of record JALYUS010000262.1, on the reverse strand, counting down.
TACGACCTGCTCTATACGCCGCACATTCACAACGGCGCGATCTT
>JALYUS010000236.1 GCA_030853625.1 Chloroflexota bacterium | reverse complement strand
CTTCCAGCCTGCGGATCATGTAGGCTGGAAGCCTGCCACCACTAAACACATGACCTCGTAGGAAGGATGGCGGATGAAGATCGCTTTTGCATCGCTCGTCGGCGTCGAGCCGATGCCGTTTCCGACGCTCCTCGCCCGCGCGGAAGCGGCGGGTTTGGACGCTATCGAGGTCAATGTCGGGCCGACCTTTCCGCGCATCGCGGGCGCGGCCTATCCCGGTCATCTCGATCTGGACGCGATCCTACGCGATGGGCCGGGGCAGACACATGAACTGCTCACCGTATACGGTGTAACGATCACCTCGCTCGCGCCGATGCTCAATCTGCTCGCGCCCGAAGCCACGCGACGTGAGGAACGGATCGCCGTCTTCCGGCAGGCGATTGATGCGTGCGCCGCGCTCGGCGTGCCGACTGTCGTGACCTATGGCGGCTCGGCGTTTGGCATGCATTTCTCTGGGCTGCCGGGCGTCGGGCCGGATCATCCATCGAACCATTGCGCCGAAAATGTCGCACTCTTTCGGGAGGTCTTCACGCCGCTGGCGCAGTATGCCGAGGCGAAGGGCGTGCGGATCGCCTTCGAGACGGCGGCGCGCGGTGGTGGGCAGGGAAATATCGCACACAGCCCGGAATTGTGGGATATGCTCTTCGATGCCGTCCCCTCACCGGCGCTCGGCCTCAGTTTCGATCCATCGCATCTCATCTGGCTCCAGATTCCCAATATCCCCGACCTGATCCGGCAGTACGGCTCGCGCATTTACCACTTCGATGCGAAGGACACTGAAATTCTGCCCGCCGTGCTGGCACGACAAGGGATTCTCGGCAGTGGGTGGTGGCGCTATCGCCTACCGGGACTCGGCGCGCTCGATTGGCGGGCCATCCTCTCCGCCTTGTGCGACATCGGCTACGATGACGTTATCTCTATCGAGAACGAGGACCCGCTCTTTCTCGGCCTCGATGGCGTCGCATGGTCCGCCGATTACCTGCGCGGCATCTTCCCATCACACAAGGACGCTACGAAAGGGGAATAGCACAGAGACCGCAGAGACACAGAGGACACAGAGAAGAGAAAAAAAGAATTCATCTCGGTGACCTCTGTGTCCTCTGTGTTCTCTGTGTTGCGTCCCTCCTGGCGGTTCGGGATACATTCTGAAGGGAGTTACAGACAATGGCTGAACGCGTGCGGGTCGGGTTGATCGGGTGCGGCAAGATCGCGCGGACGCACGCCGCCGCGCTCTCCACACTGGCGGAAGCGAATTTCGCCGCCGTCGCCGATCTCGATAGAGATCGCGCGCGGGCAATGGCCGAGGACTTCCACGTCCCGCGCGTTTTCCCGGACGCGGAGGCGCTGCTGGCGAGCGGCGAGGTCGAGGCGGTCGTTGTCTGCACGCCGCATCCGAGCCACACGCCACTCGTCATCGCGGCGGCGGCGGCGGGCGTCCATGTGCTCTGCGAGAAGCCGATCACGACGCGCCTCACCGATGCCGACCGGATGATTGCGGCGGCGGCACGGGCGAATATCAAATTCGGCGTCATCTTCCAGCGCCGCTTCTGGCCCGCCGCGCAGCGCATCCGCACGGCGATTGACACCGGGCAACTCGGCAACCTGACACTCGGCGAGTGCATCGCCCACCTCTCGCGCGACCGCGCCTACTTCGCGCAGGACGCCTGGCGCGGCAAGTGGGCGACCGAGGGCGGCGGCGTACTCATGAACCAGGCCGTCCACACGATAGATAAATTCCAGTGGTTCATGGGCGAGGCCGTGGAGGTCTTCGGGCGCTACGCGACGCTCGTCCACGGCGACTACATTGATGTCGAGGATACCGTCGTCGCCACCGTGAAGTTTGCCAGCGGCGCACTCGGCATCATCGAGGCGTCCACGAGCATCAACCCGAACCGTGGCTTCCGCGTCGCGGTGCATGGCGATAATGGCGCGACGGCGAGTGTCTGGGAATTTCCCGAAGGGAAAGAGGGCATCAACGACATCTGGACGGTGGGCGGCGAGGAAGCATACGTACCCGTCTGGGAAGGCGTTGCGGAACGGCGCGCCGGTTTCCCGCACTTCCACACGCTGCAAATTCAGGACTTCCTCCAGGCCGTCCGCGACGACCGCCCGCCTGCCGTCACCGGCGCGGAGGCGCGCAAGTCGCTCGAAATCATCCTCGCCATCTACCATTCCTCCCGCACCGGCCTGCCCGTCCACCTGCCGATCACGGGTGCGGACATCGGGGAGTAATCAGGGCGAGTAATGGCCTCTATCGTGCGACAACGGTCTCCGCGAACACCTTGTCCTGCTCGGCGCGGAGCGACCAGAGGAACGAATCGGTCGGGCGCTCGATCATATCGTAGGTGATCGGCTGATCCGCCGCGACCGCGCGCGTCAGGCGGACGCCGTCTGTCATCGTCAGGGGGAGCAGGTTCTCGGCACGGACGATTGCGGCGCGCTCGATCAGGCCGTAGACAGTCTTGCCGCCGCTACCGTCCAGCGTTTCGCCCGCCTGCAAATCGCGCTTGGCGACGGCGATCACGTCCGCGACGGGCGCGCCGATCGGGGCACCGGTCGGCTTGCCGTAGAGTCCCGCTTCCGCGATGGAGAGCGGCGCTTCGATGCCGCAGAGATGGTACGGGCGATAGTGCGCGGCGGTCGTGCCGTCCGGCCCCATTTTTAGACCGTAGAAACCGAGGTCGGAGGCGATGCGCGGGTGGTCGGTGCGCACGACGATGAAGACGCCGATGTCGAGGTGGTTCGGCAGCACCGTCAGGCCATCGGGTGCGACGGCGTTCGCCAGTTCCACGACGCCGAACTCGTTCAGCACGCCACCGTTCGCTTGCAGGCTGAAGACCGTCGCGAGGTCGGTGATCGTCGCGCTCGGCTCGTGCATACCGCGCACATCGGGTACGAGGCCCGTCATATTGGCGACGCTGCACATCTCAATCTGCGATTTCGAGCCATCGCGGAAGGAGTTGTACATCTGCGCGTTCAGTTGCTGCTCCCGCACCAGTTGCGGGTCGTAGCCATAGCGCGCGAACGCTTCTTCGGGGTCGCCCTCGCGGTCGGAACTGAAGCGGCGCGTCCCTCGCCCCGCGACGACGACTTCCAGACCGAGCGCCTGCGCCCAATCCACGAGGCGCATGATGCAGCCCGGTTGATCGCCGTCCGCAACGGTGTAGACGACGCCCGCCGCCCGCGCGCGTTTGTTCAATAGCGATCCGACCGCGACATCCGTCTCCATATTGACCATCACGATGTGCTTGCCGCGCGCAATCGCCGCCGCGCCGATGCGAGCGCCATTCTCCGGCACGCCCGTCGCCTCGACGACGACATCGAGCGGCGCGTCGCAGAGCGCGATGGGATCGTCCGTGACGGCTGATTTGCCCTGCTCGATTGCCCGCGCGATGGCGTGTGCATCGCCCGCCTGCACGACATCGCCCGCGTCCATGCCATTGCGGGCGAAGACGGCCCGCGCCTTGTCCGGGAACAAGTCCGCGAGGGCGACGAGCCGCAGCCCCGGCATGCGCGACACCTGATGCGCGACGCTCGACCCAAACTTCCCCGCCCCGACGATCCCCACTCGGATCGGCTTACCCGCCCGCTCCCGCTCCCCCAGGTCTGCCGCGATCATCCGCCTTTTCTCCTTTTTCCATTCCGTCCGCGAGGATGTGTGCATACAGGGTATGAGACCGAGGCGCGACATGCAACATGACGGCCCGCTTCATGCGAAGAATACAATGAAACGATGATATTCGCCGTACAGACACGACGAGGAGACGCCAATGCCCTTCGATCAGTACCACGAACCCGCCAACGAATTGTCTGACGAGACGCGCACCTTCGCCCGGATGATCCTCTCGCTCATCGAAGAGGCGGAGGCGATTGACTGGTACGAGCAGCGTATGTCGGTCGAGAAGAACGACCAGGCAAAGGCAATTATGGCGAACGCGCAGCAGGAGGAGTTCAAGCACTTCGGCATGGATTTGGAGTTCCTGCTCCGCCAGAAACCGAAGTGGCGCACGGAGATGCAAAATATTCTCTTCAAAGAGGGCGACATCGTTCAGCACGGCGAGCAGGCGGAAAAGGCAGTTGATTGACGAGAGAATTGGGGCGATCCATGAAGACGGAACTGCTGAACAAACAGGGCGAGAAGACCTACGCGGTCATCTTCGACAAAGGCGATGAGGTGATCGCCGGGTTACAGACATTCGCGAATGAGCACGATGACGCGACGTATGAAATTGTCGGCATCGGAGCGTTCAGCGATGTGACGCTCGGCTATTTCGACCGCGAGCGGAAGGACTACACAAAAATACCGCTCGATGAGCAGGTCGAGGCGCTCTCGCTCGTCGGCAACATTTCGCGCGCCGACGGCAAACCGAAGGTACATGTCCATGTCGTCGTCGGCAAGTCGGACGGCAGCGCATGGGGCGGGCATATCCTCGCGGCGCACGTCTGGCCGACACTGGAACTGATCGTGACCGAAGCGCCCGCTCATCTGCGGCGCACGACCGATCCCGAAACGGGCCTCGCGCTAATTGACCTTCGCGCCTCGCGCGCGGCATCGGCCATCCAATCCTAGTCTGCTGATCGCACCCGGTACGCATCGCAAAGGAGTAAACACAGAATGTACGCCGCGAAGGTCGAACACGCGATTGAGCGCATCCCTGGTCTGGCAGACAATGGGGCAAAGGTCGCACATGCGATCCACACTGCCGTCCTCGGCGGAAGCGATCAACTTCGCAAGGCCGTAGATATTCTGCACGGAACATGGCTCGGCCACCCACTCCACCCCGTGCTGACTGATATTCCGATTGGCGCGTGGACGGTTGCGGTGATGTGCGACCTCGTCGCGGCGCAACGCGGCTCCCCGGAGGCGGAAAAAATGGCGGACGCGCTCGTCGCCATCGGCGCGGTTGCCGCCGTGCCAACCGCACTTGCCGGCGTGGCGGACTACTCGGCGATTGATGAATCCGCCATGGCGATGGCGACCGTTCATGGCCTGCTGAACAGCGCGGGGCTTGTGCTCAATCTTCTCTCCATTCGGGATCGCGCGGCGGGAAACCGGAGCCGGGGGGTGATGCTCTCGACGATTGCCTTCGGCGCGGTGAATTTCTCCGGCTGGATCGGCGGTGAGATGATCTACAACCGGAAGATCAGCGTCAATCATCGCGAAGAACCGAGCGGCCCGCCATCGTGGCAGGCCGCACTGACGAGCGCCGATCTCCCGGAACGCACGCCGAAACGTGTCGCAGTTGATGGCACCCCCGTGCTGCTCTATCGAGATGGCGCGAATGTGTACGCCATTGGCGCGGTCTGTAGCCATGCGGGTGGGCCGCTCGATGAAGGCACGATCGAAAACAACTGTGTGGAATGTCCGTGGCACAATTCCGTCTTCGATCTGCGCGACGGGAGCGTCGTCCACGGCCCGGCGACCTACCCCGAACCCGCGTACGACGCGCGGATGCGGGATGGGCAGGTGGAAGTCCGGCTGCGCCCCGCCGGTGCGAGTGGATGACCACAGCCGATGTCGTCGTGATTGGCACCGGGCATAACGGCCTCGCCTGTGCCTGCTATCTCGCGCGGGCGGGCTGCCGGGTACTCGTCCTCGAAATGGCGGAGCGAATCGGCGGCGCGGCGCACACGGCGGCGACGATTGCCGACAAGCCGGAGTATCGCTTCGATACCTGCTCCGTCATCCATAACATGATTAACATGACGACGGTAATCGAGGAGTTGCGCCTCCGTGATGTCGGTTTGGAATACATCGAGACGGACCCTTTCACGATCTCCTATTTTCCCGGCGGCGAGGTTGTCCGTTTCTACCGCTCAGTGGAGCAGACATGCGATGAGATCGCCCGCTACGCACCGGGCGATGCCGAGGCGTACGACCGCTTCATCCGCGCGGCGGACCCGGTAACGGAATTTGCGCTCAGTGCGTTCCGCTCGTCGGGCGATAACGGCAAAGGTGTTGGTGAGTGGTGGAAGCGATTCGCAGCGGCGGGACAAACGTTGCGCCGCAATCATCCGAACCGGCTCGTGCAACAACTGACCGGTTCATACGGCACACTGCTGGCGGAGACTTTCC
>JALYUS010000233.1 GCA_030853625.1 Chloroflexota bacterium | reverse complement strand
ACGACGAGAATGCGGACGTATGCCCGCCCCGGCGAATTCGTCTCCTGCGCGGTGACGGTCAGGATACTCGTTACGGCGACGACCATCACACCGATGCGCAGCATCGTATAGGTCGTGTCGAGGGACGGCGTTTCCCGCAATCGCCCGCGCGCCCAGGTGTAGATAATGACAATCGTGATCAGCCAAACGGATGATTGCGCCGTTGATGGGCGGAAGATGTAGGCATGCGCAGTCTGGCGAAGCCACTCCGGGTTCCAGGGCGCGTACTGCCGGAACGCGCCGATGTAGAGCAGGGCGGCAAGCGTCAGGATAATGCCGACGCCAATGGCGACCTCGTAGTCCGGACTCCACAATTGGAACGCCTCGACGAGGCGCGGGATCGCCGCTGCCACGACCATCATGACGAGGATCGCCAGCGGCGGGATACCTCCGACCCCGCCCGTGGAGACCGAACCCGGCGCCTCGACCAATCCAATGACGAGCGACACGAGCATCGCCTCCGCACTGATCAGCGTGAAACTGAGCGCGGCGGATCGCCAATCCCACGCCTTCACGAGACGACCCAGGTAGCCGTTCAGGACTGAGGACTGCGGGTGCCCTTCGGTCGGCATGAGGACCGCGGGGTCTTGCTCATCGTTCATCGTGTCTTCCTCATCCTGCTGGGCGTCTTGATCGGCCATTGCTCTGGGGCGGTTCGCGAACCGCCCCTTCGCACGTATCATAATCTCTATTGCAACATCGTATGAGAGATGCCGGAATCTGGCATCTCTTCTCAGCCCTCAGTTCTCAGTCCTCAGTCCTGCCTCTTTCGTCGCTGCTTCGACGGCTTGCCACGGGAGCCGGTGGACGAGCACGCCGGACAGGCCGGGATCATCCACGAAGCCGAGCGCAATGATGACGACGCGCAAACCGCGCTGCACGAGGTTGGCCAGCGCCCGGCGGAGTGCATCGGTCATCGTCATCGTCACGACGATCACGGTGCTGCCCCACGGGAAGCGGGGCGATTCCTGCTCCAGCGTACCGGCGATATTGACGTAGGTGAACGGCGTCAGGCGCGCGAGACCTTCGAGGATGCGCGCGTACTGATCCTCGCGGCGGCCGGGCGGGATGCGGAGCGTTTGATCGGTCTGCGCGAGTAGCCCGTTCGCGAAGACGCCGACGGCGTATTTCTCGGTGTTCGCCCACGCGGCGATAGAGGCCGCAACGCTGATCGCCCGTTCCAGATGCTCCTGATCCACACCCTCATAATAGCGCGCGACGGTATCAAGGTTGAGGAAGATGGCAATCTGGAGGTTCGCCGTCGGTTCATAGACCTTCGTCTGATAGACCCCGGCGCGTGCCGACGCTTTCCAGTGGATCGCCTTGAATGGGTCCTCGGGGTGGTACTCGCGCGTGCCAATGATGCGTGTAGGATCGGTGATCACTGTGCGGCGCACGTTCGTCTCGCCGAGCAGATGGCGCGGTGGGAGGCCGAGTTCGTCGAGCGGGACGAGCCGCGGGTAGACGGTCAGGTATTGCTCGCCGGGGAGAGATTGCCGGTGCGCGAAGAAGCCGAACGGATCGCCGGCGCGGATCGTGACGGGGCCGACGCGGAAATAACCCCGGTGTGGGCATTGAAGCGTCAGATGCCAGGTGATGCGCTCATACCAGCGGAGTGCTGTGAAGAAGGAGACGATTTGCGTCCCCGGCGACTCGGATTGGAACGCCTCCCAATCGCGGACGCGGACACGCGATGCCACGGCATCCTCCACCCGCACCCAGGGCATCGGCAGCAGTTTCTTATTCGTCATCCGCAGGGTGAGATGGAGCGATTCGCCCGCGAAGCAGCGGTCGGTGTCTGTGTTGCGCTCAAAGAGTAGCCGGTCGAGGACATGCTTGTTCCAGAACCACGAGAGCGCGAGTGTCAGGAGCGTAATCGTGCCGATCACTGTCACGGCAGGCTGGCCGAGGAGCATTCCGACGAGGATAACGACGACCGAACCCGTGACCCATGCCTGACCGTAGATGGCCCCGGTACCCATCGCTAGACGGCCTCGACCGGCACGGGCACCTGGGCGACGACATCGCGCAGGATGCTCTCGACTGTGCGCCCCCGCAGGCGGCTTTCGGACGAGAGGATAATGCGGTGCGTCAAGATCGGCGCCCAGAGCGCCTTGATGTCCTCCGGCGTTATGTAATCCCGCCCTCGGATGGCGGCGTATGCCTGCGCCGCGCGATAGAGGGCGAGCGATCCGCGTGGCGACGCGCCGAGCGCGATAGATTCGTGGCCCCGCGTGGCACGGACGATGCGCGTAATGTATTGCCGTAGTTCGTCATCCACATGCACCGCGCGCACGTCCGCCTGGAGCGAGGGGAAATCCGCGATGTCGCCCACCGGCTGCAAATCCGCAAGCGGATTGGCAGCCTGAAAGCGCGTGAGAATCGCCGCCTCATCGTCCTCATCCGGGTAGCCGACCTTCAGTTTCAGGAAGAAGCGGTCGAGTTGCGCTTCCGGCAGGGGAAACGTCCCTTCCAGTTCAATCGGATTCTCCGTCGCGATCAGGATAAAGGGGCGCGGCAACGGGAGGGTATCGTTCTCGATCGTCACCGTTCGTTCCTCCATCGCTTCGAGGAGGGCGGACTGCGTACGCGGCGTGGCGCGGTTGATCTCATCGGCGAGCACGACATTGCCGAAGAGCGGGCCGGGCCGAAACTGGAACTCCTGCACACGCTGATTGAAGTAGGTCAGACCGCTGATGTCAGACGGGAGCAGATCAGGCGTGCATTGCACGCGCCGGAAATCGCCGCCAATGGCGCGGGCGAGCGACCGTGCCAGCGTTGTCTTGCCGACACCGGGCACGTCCTCGAGCAGAATATGTCCCTCACACAGCAATGCGACGAGCGCGAGGCCCACGACCTCCCGCTTCCCCACCATCACCTCACTGACACGATCCAAAACCGCGTCGGCGTATTCCTGCACACGGCCCACCGGCTGCACTCCTTCCTTCCTCGCTCTTCGCGCACGCCAGATTGTAACACGAGTAGCTGGTAGCCAGAAAATTACAGGGGCATGCGACGATTTTCCTGGTGGTGGCAGGCTTCCAGCCTGATCGAAACGCAGGCTGGAAG
>JALYUS010000232.1 GCA_030853625.1 Chloroflexota bacterium | reverse complement strand
AGACGATGGCGCGCAAAACCCGTCCGCCGTCCATCGGGTAGCCCGGGACAAGGTTGAAGAGGGCAAGGGCGATGTTCACCCAGCCGAGATAGGCGGTGATGCCGCCGAGCGGCACGCTGAACCGATGGACGATGAGGTAGAGGCCGAGGAAGAGCGCACCGAGCAGGAGCGAGGTGGCCGGCCCCGCGATGCCGACGGCGAACTCCTGGAAAGGCTTCTGCGGCTCGGCCTCGATCTCCGCGAGTCCGCCGATCGGCAGGAGGGTGATCCGCCGCGTGCGGATACCGAAGCGGGCGGCGACCAGCGCATGGCCGAGCTCGTGGACGACGATGGAGGCGAAGAAGAGGAGCGTCGTCGTCAGTCCGGCGGCGAAATAGGCCTGGGTCGTCCAGCCGGGGAAGCGGTCGGGGTAGTAGGAGGCGGCGAACGACCAGAGGAAGAGCACGAAGACGATGATCCACGATGCGCTGATCGAGACCGGGATGCCACGGATCGTGGCGATCCGGATGGAACCGTTCATCGGTTAGGTATCCTTTCCTAGAGAAGAAGATGCGATCCCGAATGTGCTGCCGTCCGGGGCGTGTTCATGCGTGGTGTCACTGTGGTTCTCCTTGCCATGACGATAGTAGCGGGATCAGTCGCCGACGGTGTTCGGGGCGGGTACCCCGGATCCATGCCCCCGGCGAAGGATCAGGCCGGGACTCCACGGCGCGCCGAGCAGCGGCAGGATGAAGCGGTCCGCGCCCCAGTACCCCGCCACCTGCCACGCCAGTATCAGCAGGATCGCCGCCGTGAAGAGCACCGGGTTCGTGCTCGCACTGCCCGCCAGCAGGAAACTCATGTTCATCAGCGCCCCGAAGAAGGCGGCGATCCCCGTCAGGCCACCGACGATCAGGCCAATGCCGATCAGCACCTCACCCAAGCAGATCACCTTCGCGAACCAGTCATACCACTGATGATTGAGCATGAACTGTAGGAAGGAGCGGTACCAATCGTACGAGATCGCTGGCTTGCCCGTCTTCGGGATCGCCGCCGCGCCGGTCCAGAAGCCCTTTAGCGCGCTGCCATTGGAGAGCCACGAGGGGCTGCCGGTGATCTTCTCCCAGCCCGCCGTCAGCCAGGCGATGCCGACGTAGAGGCGGATCGCCAGCCAGAGCGGGGCGGAGCGAGTATCGTGGAAGAGGAAGTGGGAGAGCGCGGGTTCGCGCACCGCTGTTGTTTGCTCCGCATCAATAGGATGGGTAACAACATGGTCGTAGATCATCGTACCGACCGCACTGAAGGCGATGGCGAGGCCGAGGAGAGCGAGGATGACATGGCCACTCGCGCTGAGCGCGGACCAGTCGGCGCCGATCGCATGGACGATGAAGCCAGCGGCGATGAGAACCGCGAGGATAGCATCGCGGGTGCGCATCCGATGCATGGTGGATTCCTTTCGATACAATATTACGACACGCTCTTCGGCGGGTCGATGCGCCGCTTATCCCGCGCGCTGAACGGCGCGGACGGGCGCGCCCTCATGCCCGGCGCTGGTCGTTGCGCCTGCCCGGACGATGAGGATGGGACACGGCGATTGATCGAGCACCGCTTCCGCCGTGCTCCCCAGCGCCCAGCGCAGCACACCGCCGCGTCCGTGGCTCGCCATCACGGCGATCCCTGTTGGCCGTTTCGCGAGGGAGGCCGTGATCATCTCTTCGGCGCGGTTCGTCACACTGTGCGCCCACTCCGTCTGTACCACTAGCCCCGGCGCGCGCAGGCGGGTGGCGATCGCTTCGAGATACTCCTCGACTGCGGTTTCCTCGTCGTGCTCATTCTCCTCACTGACGGGATAGTAGGTGGAATACCCGACGCCCCAGCCGGAGGAGGCGAGATAGGTGAGACTCGGGATCACACGGAGCAGCGTGAGCGGCGCCGAGAGGGCGGTGGCGATGCGCGCCGCAATCGGGAGCGCCGTCTCTGCCAGTGGCGAGCCGTCGAGCGGGACGGTGACTGCCGTGATCACCGCGTCGCCTTCGATGGATGCACCGTTGCCCGGTGGCACGACCAGCGTGGGAACGATGGCGTGGCGCAGGACATGCTGGGCGA
>JALYUS010000209.1 GCA_030853625.1 Chloroflexota bacterium | reverse complement strand
CTCCCGCGATTGACGCGATAAAGGCGAGGATCGTCGTCGAAGCGGTCACGCAACCGGCGATGAGAACGGTGAGGACGAGTTTGAAGACGACGAGTGCGGTCCCGTCATTGAAGAGGCTCTCGCCCTCGACGATGATCGCGAGGCGGCGGTTTGCGCCGATGCGCCGAAAAGTCGCGAGGACCGATACGGGGTCCGTCGCGGAGATCAGCGCGCCAAAGAGGAGCGCCACGGGCCAGCGCAGGCCCGCGAGATGGACAATCGCCCCGACAAGAAAGGTGCCCGCGATCACGCCGGGAATCGCCAGCGCGGTGATCGGGCGGATTTCCGCACGAAGTCGCGGCCACGAGAGGTTGTAGGCCGCCTCAAACAAGAGCGCGGGGATGAAGACATCGAGGATCAGTGATTCCGTGAGCGGCACCTCGAACGGGCCGCCGATCACGCCGAGCGCCAACCCGGCGACGACGAGCGCGATGGTATACGGGACGCGGACGAAGTGCGTCAGGACGGCGACGAGCGCGACGGCGATCAGCAGCCAGACGATGGTCGTCACGGCGGCGCCCGTCGTGCTTGCGAGGATCGGTTCAGACGCGAAGCCCATCGCTCACCTTTTCCACCACACGCCTTTGCCCATAACCCGGACCCTGGTCAGTATACATGCGCACGATGGCGACACAGCGACGGAGCAGGTTTCAAGGTTTCAAGCCCATGAGTAAATTGCGCCGAAACCGTCGTAGACGCTTGCCCGTGTGAGACGTACACTTACGTAGTGGCTGCCCGCAATGGGGCGGTCGGTGCGGATCGCGACAGTGTGAGGACACAGCGTGGGTAATTTTTCGTGGATATTGATCGTTCCCATTCTCGCGGTGCTTGTTACGGTGCATGAGTTCGGGCATTTTCTTGCGGCGCGATTGTTCGGCGTGGCGGTCGAGGAGTTCGGCATTGGATTGCCGCCCCGGATTATCGGGCGGATGTGGAAGGGGACGCTCTGGTCGCTGAACGCGATTCCCCTCGGCGGCTTCGCGCGGATGAAGGACGAGAACGCGAGCGGTGCGGCAGCGGATTCGTTCCAGACCAAGCCCGCCTACGCGCGTGCAATCATCCTGGTCGCCGGGATCGTCTTTAACTTCATCTTCGCCGCGATTCTTTTCGCGGTCATCTTCGCGGTCTACGGCGCACCGAGCGACAAGGAGGTCGTCTCCATCGGTGATGTCGTCGCGGGGACGCCGGCACAGGCGGCGGGATGGCAGGCAGGCGACAGGTTCGTCCGCATCGGCGGGCAGCCCATCAACACGCAGCAAGACCTTTCCGACGCGATCAAAGCCGACGCCGGGAGATCGGTGCAGGTCGAATTGCGCCGTGGCGGGCAGATCGTCACAACGACGATCACGCCACGCCAACCCGATCAGACGCCGACGGGGCAGGGGTCCACGGGGATCACGGTATCAGCGCAATCGGTTGCGGTGCGCGAGCCTGTCTGGAGGGCGATTCCCGATGGTTTCCGCGAGACAGGGCGCGGCATCGGGGCGACGTACAGCGGACTCGTCCATCTCGTTCGCGGACAGCAACCGGGCGGTGTCAGTAACCTCACCGGCCCGGTCGGCATCGCGCAGGTCGTCGGCGAAGTCGTCCAGCAGGCAACAATTCCGGTCTGGGTCGTGCTCTTCAATCTCACCGCCTTTATCTCGATCAACCTCGGCATCCTGAACCTGCTACCGATCCCTGCGCTCGATGGCGGGCGGCTGCTCTTCGTCGTGATCGAGTGGGTGCGGCGCGGCAAGCGCGTGCCGCCGGAGCGCGAGGGGATGGTTCACCTGATCGGGATGGCCGTCCTCCTGACGATCTTCGTCCTCGTCGCCTTCCTCGATATTCAGCGCATTCTCGACGGTCGTTCGATTTTACCGCGGTAAGCCGCATCACTATAGGAGCCGTATTGTGCTCGAAACTGTCGTCCCGCTCTCCAATCGTCGCTTCAGTCGCCCGATCTTCCTCAACGATCGCAAGGGGAACACCATCCAGATTGGTGGCGGCGCGCCTGTCGTCGTCCAGTCCATGTGCTCGACCGACACGAGCGACAAGGAGACGACGATCAAGCAAATTTACGATCTCGCCTCGAATGGCTGTGAAGTCGTCCGCGTCGCCGTACCGGACAAGGAAGCGGCGGCGGTGATGCCGGAAATCGTCGCGCGCTCGCCCGTCCCAATCGTCGCGGACATCCATTTCCACTATCAAATGGCGATTGCCGCCTTGAACGCCGGCGTCGCGAAACTGCGCCTCAACCCCGGCAATATCCGCAAGCGGTCACAGGTGGAGGAAGTGGTGCGACTGGCCCAGGCAAAGGGCGTGCCGATCCGCATCGGCGTCAATCACGGCTCACTGCCGCCCGTGCAGCCAGGGCAGGAGACGATGAGCGACCCAGAGCGGATGGTGGATGTCGCCTTCGGGCATATCCGTATCCTCGAAGAACTCGATTTCCGGGACATCTGCATCTCGCTCAAAGCCTTCGATGTGCCGACGATGGTCGCCGCCTACCGGCTGATGGCGGAACGATGCGACTATCCCCTCCACCTCGGCGTCACGGAAGCGGGCACCGCACGCGCCGGTTCGATCCGCTCGGCGGTCGGCATGGGAGTTCTGCTCAACGAGGGAATCGGCGACACAATCCGCGTCTCGCTCGCCGACAACCCGGTCGAAGAAGTCTATACGGCATACGAAATCCTCAAGAGCCTCGACTTGCGCCAGAAAGGGACGACGCTCGTCGCCTGCCCCTCCTGCGGGCGCGTGGAGATTGATGTCCTCAAACTCGCGGCGGAAGTGGACGAGTACATCAAGCATATTCAGACACCGATCAAGGTCGCGGTAATGGGCTGCGTCGTCAATGGTCCCGGCGAGGCTCGCGATGCCGATGTCGGTGTCGCCGGTGGGCGCGACAAAGGCGTCATCTTCCGCCATGGCGAGATCGTCCGTACGGTTGCCGAACCGGAACTGTTCCGCGCCATCTGCGAGGAGATTGATACCGTCGTCCGCGAGCGCGAGGCCGAAAGCGCCACCGAACTCGTCCCGGCGGACTGAACGAACGCCTCCCCTCTCCATCGCCACAAAAACCTGATGCATATCGTGATCTCAGGGCGATGGCTCCGTACGAGAGGGATGAGGGGGTGAGGATTACATGGGTATTGAACGGCCATTTCTGATTGACATACCGGATGAGTGGATCGGCCCGCGTATCATTCTGCGGCGGTACCGGGAAGATGACGCGCGATTGCTCTTTGATGCAGTGATGGAGTCACAGGCGTCTATCCGGCAATGGCTACCGTGGGTGGACCTCTATCATACCGTTGATGACGCCGTGGAATTCGTGCGGCGGCAGTCAGGCCACTGGTCATTGCACGGGCATGTCGGAATGGCGATCTTTTCTCGCGCCGACGGGACGTATCTCGGCGCCACGGGCTTCACTGCCCGCAATCTCGCCGTCCCTTCATTCGAGATCGGCTATTGGCTTCGCCAGTCCGCCGAGGGACACGGATACATGAGTGAGGCCGTTCGTATCGTGACCTCGTTCCTCTTCGATGATCTCCGTGCGCAACGCGTCGAGATTCGCTGTGACGCGCGGAACCAGCGGAGCGGAGCAGTTGCGGCGCGACTTGGCTATCCGCTCGAAGGAACGCTGCGTCATGATTCGCTCGGTACCGATGGCACGATTCGCGATACGCTTGTCTACGCCATGATTCCCGACGATTTCGCGCGGGCGCGCGCGACGTGGACGTAGGCGTGGCGACACTCGCCGTTTCGACGATGTGGGGGGCACAGGGGCGGTACGCTGACCTCGGCGACATGGTAGACGGCGTGCGCGCGGCGGGCGGCGAGCGCATCGAGATTAACTACA
>JALYUS010000208.1 GCA_030853625.1 Chloroflexota bacterium | reverse complement strand
GCGCATCGTCGTCGCGCGATACCTCGCCGAGGGTGCGGGCGGCCGATTCGAGTCCGGCGGCGTCGGCGAATTGCAGGCGGATGTGACCGCCGGGGACGCGGCGCTTGAGCGCGTCCGCAGTCCCTTCGGCGACGATCTTCCCCTGGTCGAGGACCGCGATCCGGTCGGCGAGTTCGTCTGCCTCATCCAAATACTGCGTCGTCAGGAAGATCGTAATCCCGTCGGCCACGAGGTCGCGGATGATCTGCCACATCGTGTGGCGGCCGCGCGGGTCGAGGCCGGTGGTCGGCTCGTCGAGGAAGATGATACGCGGGTCGCCGACCAGGGTCATCGCGAGGTCGAGCCGCCGCCGCATGCCACCCGAGTACGTGGCGGGCGTCTTCTTCGCCGCCTCGACCAGATCGAATCGGTCGAGCAGTGCGGCGGCGCGCCGTCGGCCCTCGCTGCGGCCCAGGTGGTGCAGATCCGCCATCAGGATCAGGTTCTCCTCGCCGGTGAGCAGGTTGTCCACCGCTGAGAACTGGCCGGTGACGCCGATCGCGGCACGGATCGCGTCGGGATCGCGGGCGAGATCGTGGCCCGCGATCTGCACCTCGCCACCGTCGGCAGCGATCAGCGTGGACAGAATCTGCACGATGGTGGTCTTGCCTGCGCCGTTCGGGCCGAGCAGCGAGAAGACCGTTCCCTCAGGAACGTTCAGGTCAATGCCGTCGAGCACAATCTGGTCGCCGTACGCCTTGCGCAGCCCGGTTGCCGCGATCGCCGGTTGAGAGGGGATAGTAGCCATGGTTCCTCATTTCGTAACGAGATAGGGAGTTCATCTGGATAGCCCCAAGCCGGAGCCGCCGAAGAAGAGATACCCTCCTGCCCTTGAGATTGCCGCGCACGTAGCCCTTTAGATGTCGAGGTCCTCCACGGCGGGCTGCTCGGCCACACCGGCGATCATGTCGTACAACTCGGGCGGAATCGTCTCGCGCAGCGCATCGAGGGACGCGACGACCTCGAGCGTGGATTCTTTCTGTGTGAAGCCCCAACTCTGGTCGCCCACGCCGATCCAGCCGCGCCACCCCCCAGACCATGTGTGGTCGGGGGAACGTTCCACATGCACCACGAACTTGCCCGTGCGAGTTCGATACACCCGAAACACCTCGACCCTGCTTCCGGTGGAATGTCCCCACTCGCCGAGGAGCACACCGGAGAAGCGTTGCTTGCGACCCACGCCGAGTCCTATCTTCACGGTGATCTCGTCGTAGCCCGCCCGGCGCCCCTCCTCTACCTCGACGAACCGCCGCAGCGCCCCGGTGATCGCCGCCGACAGATTGCCCCCAGCCAGTTCCTGCGCCTGCTGATAGAGCGGAAGATCATCATCGGACACGTAGATCGTTTTGTTCGGCATCGTTACCTCCATCGCATCACTCCCACGTATACGTATAAGACTACGTGTATGATAGCATGATGCATTCGCTTCCGCAACCCCGGCAGCGTCCGCGATGGAGCGTATGAAAAACCAGACAATAAAAGAGCCGCCCCGGTCAGGAACCGGAGCGGCGTGCGAGCGGGATGAGACGAACGGCGTTTACGTTGTTGCTGGTGCGGGCTGATTGCCGCTTCCTGGCTTCATGCCGGGCCGCATGCCGGATCGCATAGCGCTCGGATCGAAGATGCGGATGGTGTCCGCATTCACCCCTGCGCCATTCTGCGTACCGCTGACCGTGATGCGATCACCGACCTTGATGTCCGTACCGCTGGCGGTTGCCGTGCCCTTTGTCACCTTCGCGCTACCGGAGGGGGTGATTGTCAGTTGCAGGCCGCCGCCATCCACGATGGTCAGCGTGTTGCCGGTGGCGGTGACAAGCCCCTCGACCCGTACCTGGCCCGCTGGCACGAGCGCCAGTTCCGTCACCGTGACGTTCGGCTGACCCTGACCATTGCTGGGCTGGTTCGGCGTAGTGCCTGGCTGGGTGGGACCATTGCCGGGTTGATTCGGCGTCATGCCTGGCTGGCCGTTGCCACGACCGCGCCCGCCGCGCCCGTTGAACTGAAAGTGGACTTCGACGAGCGAACCGGTAGTGAAATCGCCGATTGCCGCGTCCTTCGTCGTCCCATCGGGCTGGATGGCGACGAGTTTGACATTCTGATTAATCGTTACCGTCGCGATCTGCTGCGGCAATCCGCCGAGCGTGATTGTGTGCTTGGTTGTATCCGCCGCCGTGACGATGGCGCGCGGGCCGAAGCCTCGATTGTTGTTCCCCATCTGGTTGTTGCTCGGTTGATTGTTACCGGTCGGCGCCGCGAAGCCGTGCCTGCCGCCGAATCCCGATGCGAACACGGTTGTCGCCACTGTAAGGAGCGCAACAATCGCCGCGACAATCCCGATCATTACCCGTTTGCGTCTACCCGATGCCATAAACCGCTACCTCCTACACGACCGACAGGGAGTTTCCCGCACTTCCTGATGGCCTCAGTGTAGCCGATGAACGTTGAAGGCGGATACGAAAGATGTAAAATGATTGCCAAAAGAATAGGGAGCAGGCAGTCGGCGGTCAACAGTCGAAGAGTGGAGAACAGGTATCTGTTCAGGGTTGAGGGGAAACGAGAAGCGCGCGACAGGCGGTGAACGGGTTCTCTCCCCGCACTCGCCATGTCCCGAACAGCGAGGCGAGCGTCATCTTCGTCGCACTGCCCGCCGTTGAG
>JALYUS010000200.1 GCA_030853625.1 Chloroflexota bacterium | reverse complement strand
CGCCATTCCCTACTGCCGACTGCTGACTGCTGACCGCCGACTGAAAGGAGCGCAGTGACGATGGAGCGACAAGGCTCGGCCCCGATCTACGACGTGATCGCGGAGCGTGAGACGATGATGACGATGCGCGATGGCGTCCGGCTGGCGACGGACCTCTATTTTCCTGCGCTGGAGGGCAAACGCGCGCCAGGGCAGTTCCCGGTATTGCTGGAGCGGACGCCATACAATAAGTATGGCCTCGGTGCGGTGAAGACGGCGAAGTTCTTCGCGCGGCATGGCTACGTCACCGCCATGCAGGATGTCCGGGGCCGCTTCGCCTCGGAAGGAGAGTGGTACGCCTTCGCGCGTGAAGGGCCGGACGGCTACGACACCGTTGAGTGGCTCGGCACCCAGGAGTGGTCAGATGGCAAGGTTGGCACGATCGGCCTTTCCTACTCCGGTAGCGACCAGCACGCCCTCGCGACGTTGCACCCGCCGCATCTCGCCGCGATGTTCGCCTCCGAGGCGATGGCGAACTACCATACCGGCTCGATGCGGCAGGGCGGGGCGATGGAACTGCGCTTCATGATCTACGCCTTCATCATGGCGTGGGATTCCCCGACAGCGCAGGCGAACCCTGCCCTGCAAGCAGCCGTTCGGCGCGAACTCGACACGATCCATCAGTGGCTCGGCCGCACGCCGCTCAAGCCGGGCGTCTCGGTGCTGCGCCACTTCCCCGCCATCGAGCGATGGGTGCTTGATGTCCTGCGGCACGGCGATTACGACGACTACTGGAAGCAGCACGGCTACAATGTCGAGGAATACTACGACGAGCATAGCGACGTGCCGCTCTATCTTCTCAGCGGCTGGTACGACTCCTACACCCGCGCGACGACGGATAACTTCGTTGCCCTCACCGAGCGGAAACAAGGCCCGGTGCGGATGATGATCGGCCCGTGGATTCATGGCTCAACGACGCTCGAACGCACCTACTCCGGCGATGTAGACTTCGGCATTGACGCACCGCTCGACTACGACGGCTATCGCCTGCGCTTCTTTGACGCGGCGCTGAAAGGGATGCCTACCGGCATCATGGATGAGCCGCCCGTCCGCCTCTTCGTGATGGGCGGCGGCAGCGGACGCAAACTGCTCAGTGGCCACCTCGACCACGGCGGCTATTGGCGCGACGAGACGGAATGGCCGCTTCGCCGCGCCCGCCCGACGCCGTACTACCTGCACGCTGATGGCGCGCTCGGCCCGGAGCCACCGACCGACACGACGGCGTCCACGACCTGGCAGTACGATCCGCGTGATCCTGTGCCGACGATTGGCGGCAACATCTCGGCGGCGGAGATCGTCATGCCCGCCGGGGGCTTCGATCAGCGCGGTCGCCCCGACCTCTACGGCTGCACCGATACGCTGCCCCTCAATGCCCGCCACGACATCGTCACCTTCCAGACGCCGCCGTTGGCAACGGATACCGAAGTGACCGGGCCGATCAGCGTGCGTCTCTGGGCCTCTTCGTCGGCGGTGGACACCGATTTCACCGCCAAACTGCTCGATGTCTATCCGCCGAATGTGGACTACCCGGACGGTTACGCTCTGAACATCGGCGACAGCATCATCCGCGCCCGCTATCGCGACGACCGTGCGACGCCGACGCTGATGACGCCCGGCGAAATTTACCCGTTTACAATCATTCTCTACCCGACGAGCAACATCTTCGCGCGCGGCCACCGCATACGCCTCGACATCAGTAGTAGCAACTACCCGCGCTTCGACATCAACCCGAACACCGGCGATCCGCTCGGCATCAGCGGACGGAGCATCGTCGCGGACAACACACTCCATCACGACGCCGTACACCCGTCACATCTCACGCTGCCGGTGGTGGGAAGAGACGAATCCCGACCGCAACAGTAGCGCGGAACCATCCGTATATGATACAAAGCGTCTGATGTTTCGCGCGACGATACGAAGGAGGGGACGGCGATGTCCTATGTCGTTGAGGTGATTGACCCGCCGGATAACGCGCTTGCTCGCCCGATGCGATTCCATCTCGGCCCATTCGCCACGCGCGATGAGGCAGAGAAAATGGCGAAACGTGCCCAGGTAACGAACAGCCGGGCAACAACACG
>JALYUS010000172.1 GCA_030853625.1 Chloroflexota bacterium | reverse complement strand
TCGCCTGGAAGAGATCATTGAGGTGTGCGTCATTGATGAAGGTGTGTGTGAGGAGCGATCGCGTCTCGAAGCGATCCACGCGGTTTTCCGGCGCGTTCGAGAAGGCGATCAGCAGGTCGCCGGAACTGTGCGTCGCCGTCGAGCCGATGCGACCGAGACCGAGCATCCCCCGGCGGCAGAGACGGCCCAACTGCCGGTCAGTCAGCGGCGCGTCGGTGCCGATCACGACAATGATCGAGCCGTCCCGCCGCTCATCGGGCGACGTGCCACGCTCCGGTAGCAAATCGGTGATTGCGAGGCCGACCGGCACACCATCCACGAGCAAATCCTCGCGCCGTCCGAAATTGCCCTGCACAAGGAGACCGACGGTGTATGCCTGCCCGCCCACCGGCACGACGCGCGAGGCTGTGCCGGTACCGCCCTTGAAGCGGAAGAGCGTCATTCCCGTGCCGCCGCCGACATTGCCCTCCGCGACCGGGCCATCCGTCGCGTTGTCGAGCGCAGCGAAGACGTGCGCGCGTGTTACATGCTGTCCGGCGACATCATTGAGGAAGCCGTCGAACGTCTCCGCGACGACGGGAATGACGAAGTCTCGCGTACCGAGCGACGGCTCGTGCAGCGTCAGCCACTCGACGCAGCCCGTATGCACCACGCCGAGAGAGAGCGTGTTCGTGATGAGAATCGGCGTCTCAATCAGGCCGTATTCGTCCACCTGCGAGCGCCCGGTGATCTCGCCCGCGCCATTGAGCACGACGATAGAGGCCGGGATCATCTGCTGAAAGACCGAGCCTTCGTGCGGATGGATCGCCGTCACGCCCGTCCGCGCCGGCCCGTCACCGACGCGCAATGGCCCATCACCGTGCATGATCGTCGTCTGCCCAACGCGCACGCCGGGTACATCGGTGATCGCGTTGTACGCGCCCGTCGGCTGCGTGCCGATGGTGATGCCGAGATCACGCAGGCGAGATTTCGTCGTCATTGAACCTTACCGCCCCGGCGGGAGCGGAACGGGAGCAGGCCCGCTCCCTGTTCCACCACCGCGTGATGGCACGTTCGGCAGCGACGCGGGTGGCGGACCATCTGCCGTGCTTACCCCGCCCGGTCTGCTTGCCGGTACGGTCGGTGCGAGCATGATCCCCGACGGTGCGGCAATCATCAGCGTGTACGCCTGCGTCCCCCAACAGCCAGACGCCCAACCAGACTCGCCCGATGGCGCGGCAGTGTCCCCATCCGTCCCCTCCGTACTCCGGCGCATGCCGACCCATCTTAAGACTTCGATACAGGTTGATAGCGAGTTTACTGAGTGCATGATAGCGGACGGGAGGGTGTACGGTCAAGATGCGAAGTTGATCGTTGATACTTCCTCTCAAACTATGGACAAGTGAACGATCTGGCTCTTTTCCGCGCCGAGGGGTCGGGGAGAGGACGCCGACCTATGTGATACTGCACGAAACGCTTCCAACCGCAGCGAAGGAGAACAACCGATGGCCGATGATGCGCTTTGCTGGACGCCCGCCACTGAACTTGCCGCCGCCATCCGCGCCCGGCGGCTCTCACCCGTAGAGTTGGTGGACGCCGTGCTGGCGCGGATTGGTCGGCTCAATCCGCGCCTGCGCGCCTATCTGACCGTGACGGACGTGCAAGCGCGCCAAGCGGCGCGGAAGGCGGAGGCGGCGGTGCTGCGCGGCGATCCGCTCGGCCCGCTGCATGGCATCCCCGTCGGGATCAAGGACCTCTCGTACACGAAGGGCATCCGCACAACGCGCGGCTCTCTCTTGTACAAGGATTTCGTGCCGGACGAGAACCACCCAATTGTCGAGCGACTGCTCGCTGCCGGGGCGATCATCGTCGGCAAAACGAACACGCCGGAGTTCGGCTGGAAGGGCGCGACAGACAATCGCCTCGGCCCGCCCTGCGTCAATCCGTGGGATACCGAGCGGACACCCGGTGGATCATCGGGTGGCAGCGCGGTCGCCGTCGCGGCGGGGATGACGCCGCTCGCAACGGGGAGCGACGGCGTCTGCTCGATCCGCACGCCCGCCAGTTTTTGCGGCATCTTCGGCCTCAAACCGCAGTATGGTCGCATCCCGTCGCCGACGGTTGGCCTCGATGTCGCGCACCTCGGCCCGATGACCCGCACGGTGCGCGACGCCGCCCTGATGCTCAACGCCATGGCCGGGCCGGACGAGCGCGACCGCCAATCACTCCCCGCGAGCGGTGTGGATTACCTTGCGGCGTGCGATGGCGGCATCGCGGGACTGCGCGTCGCGTGGAGCGCCGATCTCGGTTCCATGATCGTGGACCCGGAGGTGCGCGCGATCGCGACCACCGCCGCCCAGCGGTTCGCGGACCTCGGCTGCACCGTGGAGGAGGCGCACCCCGGTTTCGCCGATCCACGCCACGCGATTGACGTGCTTTTCCACGGCTTGCTCGCCGGGCGCTATGCGCCGTTGCTGGCAGAACAGCACGACCGCTTCGATCCCGCGCTTGCGGAGACGCTGGAACGGTATCGCGATCTCGGCGTCGCGGAGATCATGCAGGCGCAGACTGAGCGCGAGCAACTCTGGCAGCAGATATGGCCCTTCTTCGAGCAATACGACTTGCTCCTGACGCCAACCGTCGCCTGTCCACCCTTCGGCCTCAACCGCTTCGGCCCGGAGACGATTGACGGGCAATCCGTCGAGGGCTGGCAATGGACCGCCGCGACCTACCCCTTCAATCTCACCGGCCAACCCGCCGCGACCGTTCCCTGCGGTTGGACAACGAGCGGCCTCCCCGTCGGCCTGCAAATCGTCGGTCGCCGCTCTGACGAAGCGACCGTCCTCCGCGCCGCCGCCGCCTTCGAGCTGGCCTTTCCGTGGGCGGATCGCATGCCGCCCATTTAACCGACTGATTGGCGACTCTGGTAATCCATGATCGGGAAATGCGATGACGGGGAGTATCACATCTGATACTATGATCGTATGACAAAGCAGGAGAAGCGGGAAACGACGATCCGTAACAACCCGAAGCAGGTACGGTTCGCGGATCTTCACGCGCTTCTCAAAGCGGCGGACTTTGACGATGGGCAACCGGGTCGTGGCGGGAGTCATCACACGTATAACCATCCCGATTATCCAGACATCGTGACCGTACCAATACCACACGGAGGCAACAATCACGTCAAAAGACCGTATGTTTTGGATGCATTGAAGGCGATTGATACCGTGCGAGCGATCGCTGCGGAGCGGGAGAAAACCAGGCAATGAGTAAGACGATTGTCGTTGACATCACACCAGAAGCCGAGGAATTGGCGAATCGCCCATACAGTATCGTGATTGAGCACGATCCGGAGGACGGTTGGATTGGTCGCATCCCGGAATTACCGGGGCATATCGCAGTTGATGAGAGCGTGGAAGCGATGCTGACACTCGCGGAGGATGCGAAGCGGGCATGGATCGCTACCGCCCTTGCGCTCGGCAGGCCCGTCCCGCCGCCACGATCAGCTGATGATACGACGATGAAAAGCGGGAAATTCCTCGTCCGTGTTCCGCCACCTGTTCATACCGCGCTCGTTCGGGAAGCGAACCGTCAAGGGGTATCGCTCAACGAATTGGTCTCCGACACGCTGGCGCTCGTCGTCGCGAAGGGATTCGACGGCGTTGTCCGAGCCGTTTCGGAAAGCAACGCACATGAGTAGTCAGAAGTTTGGGGCTTCTGTGAGGTGGCATCCTGCGTGCAAAGACATCTCTCCAGTGCGTACGAACGCGCTGTGATTGATGTGTGCGTGAGGAGCGGGACGTGGGCAAGAGCAAACAGGCAAAGGCGAAACTAATCGTGCAGGTGCCATTAGAGGCACGCTACCTCGAACGGTTGCAGCAGGAGTTTCCGGAGGCGGATTTTCCTGTATGCATCACGCCCGACGCATTGCAGGCGGAGATCGGCGATGCCGACGCGCTGATTGGCGGCGCATCGCTGACGCCCGACGTGCTCAACCAGGCATCGAAACTGCGCTGGGTGGCGGCGACGAGCGCGGGCGTCGAGAAGATGCCAATTGAGGCGCTCGCCGAACGCGACATTCTGTTGACCAACTTCAGCGGCATCGCCGCGCCGAATATCGCGGAGCATGTGCTGGCGATGATGCTCGCATTCGCGCGCGCCCTCCGGCCGCTCTTCCACCGGCAGGATCAGCACCAGTGGCCGGAAGATGAGGCCGCGATGCCGACCTTCGAGTTGGGCGGGCAGACGCTCGGTATCATCGGCATGGGCGAGATCGGGCAGCAACTGGCGCGCAAGGCGCACGGGATCGGCATGCGCGTGTTCGCCATCCAGCGACACCCGGATCACAAACCCGCCTATGTCACGCGGCTGCTCGCCAGCAACGACCTGCCGGAACTGCTCGCGGCGTCCGACCATGTCTGCCTCTGCCTGCCGCTGACGAGCGCGACGAAGTACACAATTGACCGGGACGAACTGGATCAGATGAAGCGCACCGCGTATCTGTACAACATTGGTCGGGGTGGCCTCATCAATCAGGAAGCGCTCATTTCCGTGTTGCGCGGCGGCACGCTCGCAGGGGCGGGCCTCGATGTGACGACGCCCGAACCGCTGCCCGCCGATTCGCCCCTCTGGGAGATGCCGAACGTCCTTGTCACCGGCCACACCGCCGCCGACACCCCACACTACTGGGAGCGCGGCATGGACCTCCTCGTCGAAAACGTCCGCCGCTTCCTCGCTGGCGACGAACTCCAGGATACCGTGGACATCAAAGCGGGCTACTGAAACCAATTGAAACGCGAAGGCGCGAAGGCGCAAAGGGTGCGAAGGAAAAAGGAAATAGGAGAAAAGAAGAAGGCGACTATATACTTGACAAAGCGACCCGCGCCTGCTACAATACTACTATAACATAGCATTTAGGCGATTAGGAAGCGGGAAACAAGATGAGTGTAGACATTGCGGCGGCAGAACTGAATCTCAGCACTCTCGCCAAGCATTTCTCCGATGAGGAAGCGGCGTACGGGCTGGTTGAACGGATGCGCTGGCCTCACGGCCCGATCTGCCCGCATTGCGGCATCGTTGACGACGCGACGTATCTTGCCCCCAAAGACGGCCCGCGCAAGACAAGCACTGGCAAGGTGTCCTATCGTCGCGTCTGGCAATGCAACGAGTGCCGCAAGCAGTTTTCCGTCCTCGTTGGCACCGTGTTCGAGGATTCCAAGATTCCGCTCTCGAAGTGGCTCCTTGCGATGCACATGATGCAGGCGGGCAAGAACGGCGTTGCCGCGCTCGAATTGCATCGGACACTCGGCATTACCTATAAGTCCGCATGGTTTATGGCGCATCGTATCCGCTATGCGATGGGAGAAACCCCATTCGTAGAGAAGATGAAGGGCATCGTGGAAGCCGACGAAACCTATATCGGCGGCGTTGAGAAGGGCAAGCGCGGACGGCCCGGTAAGGATTCCAAGAAAACGCCCGTTGTCTCGCTAGTCGAGCGGGGCGGTAATGTCCGCTCGAAGGTTGTCACGGATGTTTCAGGAGCGACCCTGAAAGAAGTGCTGGATACGAACATCGCCCCTGATGCGCGGCTCATGACCGATTCATTCGTCGCCTATCGGGAGCCGGGCAAGGCGTTCGCATCACACGAAACCGTAGATCACGGTAAGGACGAATATGTGCGCGGTGATGTTTATACGAATACCGCCGAAGGCTACTTTTCGCAGTTGAAGCGTTCGATTGACGGCACGCACCATAGCGTCTCAGAGAAGCACTTGCCGTCCTATCTTGGCGAGTTCGACTACCGCTACAATACCCGCAAGATGAAGGACGGAGAGCGGACAGAGCGGGCAATTCAGCAGACGGCGGGGAAGCGGCTCCGGTATAAGGAGCCAGTCGAAAAGAGCACGGATTGAAATTACTGAGAACCTGTGATACTATTATCTCAGGTTCTGAGGTGGGAATGTTCCCCACGCCCGAATGACGCCTGCCATTTGCTGAGAGATGTCGGTGTAACGCCCGACGTACGGAACCTCGAAAGCCGACTTCACAGTCGGCTTTTTATTGTGCATTCATCCAACGGGGGATAAGTTGACCAGTTGCATCGTAGAAGTTGCCCGGATTTGCTGGATGTATCGTCACAACACGGTGATACTGGGAATTTCGCCCGCTTAATTGTGCAAGACTCAATACGATTACTAACCAATTGTTCGGTCTAGCCTTGTCACAAGCAGCACATGCTTGACGGTAGAAACCGCCCTCTCGAACGTATCTATCAG
>JALYUS010000119.1 GCA_030853625.1 Chloroflexota bacterium | reverse complement strand
TCCGTCCCGTCATCGGTCGGGTCGCGCGCACGCTGCTCGACGAGCCCCATGAGCAGACCCAGACGCAGATGGCGGCCACCGTCGGCGCCGCGCGGGAGATGGTCAATCGGTCGCTCCACATCCTCGAGCGTGAGGGCGTGATCCGCATGGCGAGCGGCCACATCACGATCCTCGACCGAGCGCGCCTTGCCACATTTACCGCCGAAATGTGATATTTTTCACAGACTCTTTCCGGTGCAGCGCCTACACTGGATGCGGATGGGACAACGGCGTCCCACCGCGCGCACCGAGGTCCGGTCATCGGCCACGCCGCACGAGTGATCGTCGGTGCGACAATCAGGGTGTGGCGATGCTGCCACACCGATGGGGATGGCAATGGCGCCATCCGAACACAAGGGAGTGATGGACGATGGCGAACACTGCGGGTCTTTCGCGGCGACGAGTTCTCGCGGGCGCACTCGGCGCGGGCGGGTTGGGCGTCCTCGTCGCCTGTGGCAATCAAGTGGACCAACTGCAGAGCGCACCGTACGCGACGAACGCGGCGCGGAACACCGGCGGCAACGCCCCGGCGGCGGCGGGCCAGGCAGTCGCCGCCACGCCCGCCGCGCATGGATCGGCGATGGTGGGGATGGACCCCAATGCCATCGGCCAGAGTGCCGGGACGGCCCCCGCATCCGGTGCGACGGCAACTCCAGCCAAAGACTGGCAGATGATGAACCAAATGCACGCGGCGGGCGTCAAGGCGTTTCTCGCGCAGCCGAAGACGCTCCGCGGCGGCCAGCGCATGGCGTACACGATGCAGGACGGCGTCAAGGTCTTCAACCTGACCGCGAAGCCGGTGCAATGGGAGGTAACACCCGGTCAGATGATCGATGCGTACGCCTATAACGGTGTTGTGCCCGGCCCAGAAATACGCGTCACCCAAGGGGACACCGTGCGCGTCATCCTCAAGAATGAACTGGACGAGGGCACGGCGATCCACTGGCACGGTCTCCTCATCCCGAACGCGATGGACGGCGTGCCCTTCATCACCCAGCCACCGGTCAACCCCGGCGAGAGCTTCACCTATGAGTTCACCGCGCGCAATCCCGGCTCGCACATGTATCACTCCCATATGAACAGCGCGGAACAGGTGACGAAGGGGCTCTTGGGCGCGTTTATCATCGAGCCAAAGGACAAGAGCGCATACCCCACGTTCGACAAGGAATACACGATGATCCTCGGCGACGCCGGGCTCGGTTTCACCCTTAACGGCAAGGGCTTCCCGGCGACCGAAGCGATCACGGTGAACAAGGGCGAGAAGTTGCTCGTGCGGTTCATGAACGAGGGGCTGATGATCCACCCAATGCACCTGCACGGGATGCCGATGACGATTGTCGCGCAGGATGGCTACGTGAACACGCCGTACAAGTGCGACACCGTGAACGTCGCGCCCGGCCAGCGGTTTGACGCGATCGTTGATTGCACGGAAGTGGGGACGTGGGTCTTCCACTGCCACATCCTCTCGCACGCGGAGAGCGAGCACGGCATGTTCGGCATGATGACCGCGCTGATCGTCAAATAACGAGCATCTGCTCGCTCACGAGGAAGAAGGGGGACGTGCATGCGCCAATGACAACGATCCGGCCAGATGGCGGAACGGCCCTTTCGTCTCATCCTCGGTGCGCTCCTCCTCGGCTTCGCCGCCATCTGGATCAGCTATCAGCGCCGCGCTTCTCGGGGTGCTGAACCAGTGATCCGGCCTGAGCACGATCAGAACATGGTCGCGCACGCGAGTATGCTGCTGATCGGTTGTGCGATGGCGATCGGCTATCTCCGCGACGCGCGCTGGATGCGGCGGTTTACGATGCCCCGATCCAGCGTATCCACGCGGGGTGTACAACGGCATCACCCCCTGTGCAAGCAGCCAGCGCACGATCGCCCAACTCAGGTGTCCGGCGAGATTATCCCAGACGAGGATCAGGCGCAGCGGCGGCTGTATTTGATTTGGAAAAGTAGCGACGGCACCGATGCTGCCACAACAAGCAGTACAAGCCACCAGGAGAGCGAAGCGAGTACACCGGCTACCGAGAGGAACGTGACAGTAGCCTGCAGGAAACCAAAGAGCTGAGTGACAATCTGGCCGTGCCAGATACCGGCGCACCGTGGACGGCTCGCCCGTGATCGCGATGGTCTTTGCGGCAACGCTCATCGCTGTGCTTCCCTTCCGTATGCTTCGACCGCCAGGGCGGTTAACCGTGCGCTGATCGCCCAGATGCGCTCCTGCACCGCCTCGTCGTAGGAGATCGGCACGGAGCGCGCCTCCTTCCCCTTGCGGAAATATTTGCCGCTCACCGCCTCCACTGCGGGCGACGTCGCCAGGTAGAGCGCGGTCCGCGCCCCCCGCTCCGGGCTGAGCAGGAACGGTTTGATCAGGCCCATGAAGGGGCGCGCGAGCGGCGGCGCCACGTCGCCGATGATCTTCGTGGCCGTGATGCCCGGGTGCAGCGCGTTCACGGTGACACCCGTCCCGGCGAGCCGCCGCGCCAGCGCGTAGGTGCAGAGCACCATTGCCAGCTTGGCTTGGCCGTAGACCGCGAAGGGCTTGAACGTGCGCTCGCTCTGCAGGTCGTCCAGATCGATCGTCTTGGTCATGGACGCGGAGGCGACATTGACGATCCGCGCCGGTGCGCTCGCCCGCAGGGTGTCGAGGAGCAGGTTGGTGAGAAGGAAGGCGGACAGGTGATTGACCGCCAGGTTCATCTCGATGCCATCCGGACTCATGCGGCGCTCCTGGACGTGGGCGCCCGCGTTGTTCACGAGGACATCGAGGCGCGAATAGCGCCGCTGAAACTCTTGCGCGAGCTGACGGATGGCCCGCTGGGAGGAGAGGTCGGCGATCAGCAGATCGATGGAATCATTCCCGGTTATCCGCGCGATCTCGCGCCGCGCCTCCACCCCCTTGCGTGGATCGCGCGCGACCATCACGACGGTCGCGCCCTGCCGGGCGAGGCCGGTGGCGATCGCTCTGCCCATCCCGGCATTCGCACCGGTAACAAGCGTGACTTTGCCGTGCATCATGATCGTGCTCCTTTCGTTTGTTCAGGTCGCGATTACCGGGGCTTGGCGGACATACGTCGCGTCCGCGATCTGCCGCAGCAGGCCGTCGGCGAGATCGGCCCGGGAGATGCGTGAGGTAATCGTGATGCGCAGATCGGTGCCCAGGCGGTAGTGCCCGGTGTGCGGCCCATTGGACAATGCGGCCGACCGGACGATCGTCCAATCCACGTCGCTCTGCCGGATGCGCGCCTCCATGCGCTCCTTGTCTACCATTTTTTCTTTCTGCATCAGCCAGAGCATGCGGTTATAGAGGTTGCGATCGTGGCTGTCCGCCGCCCCGTAGGCGCTGAGGGCGATCAGGCGGCGGACGCCGTGGGCGGCCATGGCGGGGAGGATCGCGGCCATGGCGTCGCCACACAGCGACACCGCCCCATGCTGATTCGGCCCCAGGGTGCTGAGCACGACGTCCTGCCCCGCGATCACCCCCGCGACCGTCGCCGGATCGCGGACATCGCCGGGTACGATCCGCAACCGGTCGTGCGCGAGGGGCAGGGACGCGGGGGTGCGGACGAGCGCGGTGACGCGATGACCGGCGGCGAGCGCCTGGTCGACGAGATGGCGGCCGGTGCGCCCGGTGGCGCCGAAGATCGCGATGTTCACGGAGGTTCTCCTTGTGCGTTAATGTATTCGTACGTATTTACCGATCAGCCAAAAAAAGAGCGCGGCTACGCGGGGCACTCCCACGCCACCGCCGCATCGGTCAGCATCCGCAGAGTGGCGACGATGTGATCGCGCTCCAGCCGGTAGTAGACCTCCTGTCCGATCTTCTCGCTGTCGACCACGCCCGCGTCCCTGAGCACCTTCAAGTGATGGGAGATCGCCGGGCGACTGACGTGGAGAAAGTTGCCGGCAATGTCACCGACGTTGGTGCGCCCCCGGCTGCCCAGCAGGTAGAGGATCTGCAGACGCATCGGGTCGCCGAGGGCGGTCAGGAAGCGGGTGGCCTCCTTCAGGGCGGCCCGGTCGAAGCCGATGGTGGGGTATGTGGTCATGGGCTTTCCCTTTCGATGAGTAAATGCGTAAACAATTCTTTACCTAAAGTAATACCCCGTTTCCCTCGTGTCAAGCCCCTGAGGAAGCGCCATCATCTCTCGTGCCCGTCGGTGCATGCGTTGCATCCCCTGGTAATCTCATTATCTCTCCCTCGGTCCGATAACAGGTCATATCGCTATCAGCCTTGTCGGTGTTTGCTTGTAACGCAAGGAATAATGGTTCCAGATAAGAGCCTACGAGGGGCATTATCGGAATCAATCTCCCGAGCACCGCGTCGTCTTTTATTCCTTCGGCGACACGAGAAAACGAATGTCTTAGCCTCGCCGCGTTCCAATGGCATTGTCCCCTGCCGAAGATGCCGCGTGAGGGGTCGGCACACCCCGCAACGCGCCAACCGGCGAGCGCCGTGTAGAGACCGGCGAGCGTGTAGTGCCCATCGCCCCAGAGACAATTATGTTCATATGCTATCATCGCGATGTGCGGCATCGCCCGCGATCATCAGTCACACGCCGACGAGCAGCGTCGCGGGAGACCGGTACCCACCGAATCTCCCGGCAATGCACGGGTTGAGGGGGAAGCAGGTTGGCGAACGCGGTCGCGCCGGATATCGCTCGACTGGCGCGGCGGCTCGTGCGCGCCGAGGCGCAGGGTCTCGACCGCCCGGACGCGTTGGTCGCGGCGTGCGAGCGGGCGTGGGAACGGCTGCGTCGCCGGTTGATCGTGCTGATCGGTCCGATGGGATGCGACGCCCTCTTCGCCCGCGCCCTCGCGCTGGCGCGATCGGACCACCCGATGCTCACGGGTGTCACCGCCGACACAGCGAACGGATCCGGCTTGGCGGGCGTGCGGGGGCGTCTCCCCGAGGGCGAGCCGACGGACGTGCTCGCTGCCCTGATGGCGGTCCTCGTGCACTTCCTCGCGGTCCTCGTCCGGTTGATCGGCGCGGACCTCGTCGTGCGTGTGGTGCGTGAGATATGGTCGGAACTGCCGCCCAAAGAGACGGATCTTCATGAGGAGACGAACGAATGAGCGCACGCCGGAGAGCATCCATCGCATTGCTACGCACCGGCGTCCCCGGCCTCGATGACATCCTCAGCGGCGGGCTTCCCGAGTACTCCTTCAACCTGATCGCCGGGACGCCGGGGTCGGGGAAGACCACCCTCGCGCACCAGATTATCTTCGCGAACGCCACCCCGGAGCGCCCTGCCCTCTACCTCACCGTGCTCGGCGAACCGCCGATCAAGATGCTCCGGTACCAGCAGCAGATGGACTACTTCGACCCCGACAAGGTGGGGGATAGTATCCATTTCGTCGATCTCAGCGAGACGGCGATGACGGGCGATCTGGAGGCGGTGCTCGCGCGCATCATCGGACACGTCGAGGAGATCAATCCCGCGATTGTCGTCGTGGACTCATTCCAGACCGTGCTGCGCAAGGCGGGCACCGAGACGACCGCACTCGACCTCCAGGGCTTTGTGCAGCGCCTCGCCGTCTACCTGACCAGCTGGGAGGCGACGACCTTCCTGCTCGGCGACTATCCCCAGGTGCTGGAGGACAACCCGGTCTACACCGTGGCCGACGGCATCCTCTCGCTCACCCAGAATGTCGACCGCAACTCCGTCGTCCGCAAGATTCAGGTGGTGAAGAGCCGTGGGCAGGCGCCGATGCCGGGGCTGCACACCTTCCGTATCACCGGGAATGGGCTCGAGCTCTTCCCCCGCCTGCAGATGCCGACCGGAGCGACGAGCCGGGCGCTGCCGCGCACGCGGATCTCCAGCGGCGTGGAAAGTCTCGACGAACTGATGGGCGGGGGCATCCTCGCGGGCGACTCGGTGCTCGTGAGCGGCCCTTCGGGCACGGGCAAGTCGGTGCTCGGCGCGCAGTTCATCGCCACGGGGGTGCGCGCGGGCGAGCCGGGGGTGATCGCCGTCTTCGAGGAGCACCCGACCGAGTACATGCTCCGCGCGAGGAGCCTCGGGTTCGACCTGGAGGAAATGGTCGCGCGGGATGATCTGCGGATCATCTACCTGCGCCCGCTCGATCTCTCCCCCGATGAGACCTTGCAGGCGATCCGGGGCGCGGTGGAGCAGATCGGCGCGAAGCGGGTGGTGATCGATTCACTCTCCGGCTTCGAGTTGGCGCTCGCCCCCACCTTCCGCACGGACTTCCGCGAGTCGTTGTACCGGCTGGTGACCTCGCTCACCGATACGGGCGTCACCGTGCTGATGACGATGGAGATCGTGCAGTCCTACACCGACCTGCAATTCAGCCCCTACGTCATCTCCTTCCTGGCCGACGACATCATCCTGCTGCGCTATGTGGAGATCGCGGGAGTGCTCAGGAAAAGCCTCGTGGTCGTCAAGATGCGCGAGAGCGATCACCGCAAGGAGATGCGGTCCTACGAGATTACCGGGCGCGGGCTGGTGGTGCGCGAGTCGTTGCGGGAGTACCGCGGCATCATCACCGGCAGCGCCGAACTGCGCGAGGGCGCCGCGATTCCCGTCTATCCGGGCCTGATCGCTCAGGAAGAGGCCGTGCTGAACGCGCTGTTCGCGCTCGGGGAAGCCGCGCCCGATGCGGTGATCCGGCGGACCGGCATCGAGGAGCGTGCGGTAACGCCCGCCCTTGAACGCCTCGTCGCCCTCGGCTACGCCAGCGAGCGGGGAAAAGGCGCCCGGACCGCGTATCGGCCGATCGCACAGGCCCAGTAACTCCCGACGTGGGAGAAGGAAGAGCGAGTGGATGCACAATTGGAAGGCGCAGTCACGCAGCGCGACATCAACGAGCAGCTGATCCTCTCGGGGCTGCGGGAACAGGCATTGGCGGACGCGCTCCAGGAGAGCGAGCAGCGCTTCCGCGAGCTGGCGGAGGCGATGCCGCAGAAGATCTTCACCGCCCGCCCGAATGGGGAGGTCGAGTACTTCAACCCGCAATGGACGCAGTTCACCGGCCTTGCGTTCGAGGAGATTCGCGACTGGGGCTGGGTGCAGTTCATCCACCCCGACGATCTGACGGAGACGATGCGCCGTTGGCGGCACGCCACCGACACCGGGGAGCCATACGAACAGGAACATCGCTTCCGCCGCGCGGACGGGGAGTATCACTGGCATGTGAGCCGCGCGATCCCGATGCGCGATCGGCAGGGCAGGGTCATCAAGTGGGTCGGGGCGAACACCGACATCGACGAGCAGAAACGCGCCGAGATGGCGCTGCGGGTGGCGGAGGAGCAGAAGGACCAATTCATCACCAGTGTCGCCCACGACCTAAAGACGCCGCTCACGACGATCAAAGGGTCGACCCAACTACTCGCGCGACGGGCACACCGCAGCGCACCGGACGACCTGGCCTGGGCGATCCCCCGGTTACAAACGATCGATGACGCGGCCACCCGCATGATCGGCATGATCGACGACTTGCTCGACGTGGCGCGCGTGCGCGGCGGCCACACCTTCGATCTGGTACGCACGACCACCGATCTCGTCGCCCTCGCCCGCCGCGCGATCGCGGTATACGAGGAGCGGGGGACACACCGCTTCCACCTGCACAGTGCGGAGTCGGCACTGATCGGCGAATGGGACGGGGGGCGCCTGGAGCGGGTGCTGGAGAACTTCCTCTCCAACGCGTGCAAGTACAGCCCCCAAGGAAGCAGCATCGCCGTGACGGTCGCGCGGGAAGGGGAGCGGGACAATGCACGGGCGGTGCTGACGGTCGCGGACACGGGCATCGGCATCCCGGCGGCGGACGTCCCCCACATCTTCGAGCGGTTCTACCGCGCCGACAATGCGCGGGGTGTCCAGGGGACGGGGGTTGGTCTCGTCGGCGCGAGGCAGATTATCGAGCAGCACGGCGGCACGATCGCCATCGCCGGCGAAGAAGGGAAAGGGACGACGATGATGATCCGTCTCCCGTTCGCACCGTGAGACCACCCACGACGTGCCGCGATCCGCGCGACCGCTAGGCCGGGGCGTCGATCGTTGCGTGCGGTTCGATGGCGTCGGCGAGTAGCTGCTTGATGGTCGTCAGCACATCCGTCACGTCGAAGGGCTTGCCGATGAAGCCCGCCGCCTCGAGGGTTTTCGCATGGTCCTTGCCGTTCCTCTCCGCAGTGACGAGGAGGACCGGGATCGTGATCCGCCGCTTCGCGAGCTCGCGGACGAATCCCCAGCCGTCCAGTTCGGGCATATTCAGGTCGAGGAGGATCAGCGCGGGGAGTTGGTCGTCGAGCACGCGCAGCGCCGCGCGGCCATTCGGTGCGGAGTGGACCGTATATCCCTCATCGGTGAGGGCTTCACGCAGCAGATCGCGAATGTCGTCATCGTCGTCCACGACCAGTATCGGACGATCCGTCGCGAGCGACATATGCTTCCGTCCTCCAACCCCACGAACCAACAGCCCGGCGTACGGTGACGCGCGAGGGAAACAACCGCACGCAGGCGAGCAAGAAACGCGCCACGCGTCCCTCATCCTCGTCCGCGACCCATGTGACCGTCGCGTCCGGGAGGTTGCGGCACGATTGCGCGGTGGGAAGTCTGCCTTGATACAGTCCGATATGGTTATTCCCCTCTTCTTCTCGTAACTCTTCTTGTGAGAAGAAAACTACTCCCATGTCGCATCTTTATTGCCGATAACTGAGATTCATTGATGAGTTATGGGAAGTTGAGCACATGATGTGTTCGACCCTTCGGCTACACACTGCTCTGGCGTATCGTCATGGACTGTCATTCGTTGCGCGGGATGGTCAAGAGCGAGAGAGCGTCGCGCGTGAGACATCGCCCAAAATGCAGATCTCCGCGATCGTGTTGTGCCAGTCCGCGTAGAGCGCTCGCGTTATCGCGATCTTCCAGCGACGCCGCTCACTCCGCCGTGCGCAGGTATTGGTAAAGCGTCTCGCGGCTGATCCCGTATGCCCGCGCCACCCCCGCCTTCCCTTCCCCCGCCGCCACCCGCGCCCGTGCCTCCGCCCGCTGCTCTACATTCAGTGCCTTCTTCCTCCCCCGATACGCGCCCCGCCGCTTCGCCAGCGCGATCCCCTCCCGCTGCCGCTCCCCGATCAGCGCCCGCTCGAACTCGGCGAACGCTCCCATCACGGAGAGGAGCAGCGTCGCCATCGGCGCGTCCCCCCCCGTGAAGGTCAGCCCTTCCTTGACGAACGCCACCCGGATACCTCGCCCAGTGAGCTGCCGCACGAGGCGGCGCAGGTCATCGAGGTTACGGGCCAGGCGGTCCATGCTGTGCACGACGACGGTGTCCCCCTCGCGAGCGAAGCGCAGGAGGGCATCGAGTTGGGGACGCGCGACATCCTTGCCCGACGCCTTGTCGGTGAAGGTGCGGTCCACCGCAATCTGTTCGAGCTGACGATCCGGGTTCTGGTCGAGCGAGCTGACCCGGACGTAGCCGATCCGCTGTCCATTCATGGTGTTATATCCTCCATCTGTCAAGATAGAGTTTATAAGGTTCAGGAACAGCTGTCAAGAAAGAAGAATGAGGAGTCTATGCTGACAGCAAAGGATGAGCACGCCTGACATCAGGGTGGGGTAGACCCCACCTTGACAGGTCCTCGAAGCTTTCTTTACGAAGAAGAAACCTACCGGCACACCTTCCTTGATCGACCGGATCAGGAGCTGGTTTGCCTGAAAGCGAGGTAAGCCGTATGGAAC
>JALYUS010000109.1 GCA_030853625.1 Chloroflexota bacterium | reverse complement strand
CCACCAGACAAATCACTTAATTAAAATCCAGGGCAATCGCGATCAGCACATCCCGCTCGTCCACCAGCCCCGCCGCATCGGCATGCGCGATCGTCCTACTCATCTTTCCCCGCCCCAATAAAATGCGAGCGCAGAGGACACAGAGGGAGAAGAGAATTTGTTGTTTTCCTCTGTGCTCTCCGCGTCTTCTCTATGTCCTCTGTGGTTCGTATCATTCCCCGTGCTCCTGAAGGTCGTAGACAAGGGGAGCAAGGCGGGTCATGGCGTCGCGAATGGCAGGAGCGGGTTGGGCGAGGGAGACGCGCAGGTAGCCTTCGCCGCCGGGGCCGAAGAGATGGCCGGGCAGAGTACGCACCCCGGCGCGCTCGTGGAAAATTCGCGCGCAGCCAGCGGATGAGCGGCCAGTGCTGCGGATGTCTACAAAGGCGTAGTATGCGCCGCGCGGGTTGCCGTGCGGCAGTCCCATCGCCGCCAGCGCCGGCAGGAGGACGGCGCGGCGTTCCGCGAGGTCATCTCGCATTTCGGTCACGGCGTCCTGCGGGCCGGTGAGGGCGGCGAGCGCCGCCCACTGCGACGGGGCCGCCGAGCAGATCGAGAGGGCGAGTTTGAGATCGGTGATTGGCTGGATCAGGTGCGCCTCGCCCGCGACGTACCCGACGCGCCAGCCCGTCATCGCGTATTCCTTGCTGAAGGAGCCGACGACCACCGTCCGCGCGCGCATGCCGGGACAGGCCGCGATGTTGCTATGCGCCGCGCCGTCGAACACGAATGCCTTGTAGATTTCGTCGAAGAGGACAAGGAAATCACGCTTCACGGCGAGGGCGGCAATCTTCGCCATTTCCTCCCGCCCGATCACCGCGCCCGTCGGGTTGTCCGGCGAGACGAGAATGAGCAGACGCGTGCGAGGCGTCAGGTGCGCTTCGATGGCGGCAGCAGTCAGGCCGACACCGGCGGCCGGATCAACCGGCACAGGCACGCAGACGCCACCGGCGAGGCGGACGGCATCGTTGTAGGTTGGGTAGCCGGGATCGGCCAGCAACACTTCGTCGCCGGGGCGGACAAGCATCTGCGCGGCGACGAACAGCCCCTCCTGCCCGCCGGAGGAGATGAGAATTTCGCGGTGCGGATCGTACACGACGCCGCTCTCCGCCGCGAGACGATCGGCAAGGGCATAGCGGAGCGGCGCGATACCGGGGCGGTCGGTATAGTGCGTCGCGCCCCGGTCGAGCGCCTCCGCGACCGCCGCGATGATGTGCGGCGCGGTTCGCCGGTCGAGTTCGCCCATACCGAGATCAATCACCGGCAGTGTGGGCGTGACCGACGCCGGAGCGTCATCCGTCAGCCAGATGCGTGCCCGTTCGGCGACATACTGTCGCCCGTCCGTCACGCGCGATGCTGCAACCATACCTGCCCGCTCCCCTTGCGCCACCACTCCGTGCCGCGCCATCGTTCCCACGGCACGAGATGCATTTTTACCATAGCGGTCAACCCCATGCCGCGCGTCGGCGCATATGGTACGCTCTCGAAACAGGAGACCGATGCATCCGCGACGTTCGCGCCCAATGGACAATGGAGAGGAGAAAGCCATGCGTCAGCCGAAAATCACGCGCATTCGCGTCCATCAGTACCAGTACGCCGTCGAAAACCTCGGTGTGGACTACAACGGCTTCAATCAGGTCTACGTACCGGGTGCGACCTTCACCTACACCGGCCACATCGTCGCCATCGAGACGGATGCGGGCGTGACGGGCGAGTACAACGGTGGCGACACGGCAGCGATGGCCCAATTGCCGATCTTCACGCACTACCTGCTTGGCCGCAATCCGCTCGAACGCGAGTTGATCCACAACGACATCAAGCGCGCCTGCCGCAAGAACGACCGGATGGGCATGGGGCCGGTGGACTGCGCCCTCTGGGATCTCGCCGGGAAACTCTACGACGCGCCCGTCTGGCAGATGCTCGGTGGCTGGCGCACCACGCTGCCCTGCTACGCCAGCACCTATCACGGCGATCACCAGAAGGATGGGTTGAGCAGCCCCGAAGCCTTCGCTGCCTTTGCCGTGCAATGCCGGGAGATGGGCTACCCGGCGATGAAGATTCATCCGTGGGGGCGCGCGCCGATCCAGCAGGAAGTCGCCAATGTCCTCGCCGTGCGGAAAGCGGTCGGCGATGGCTTCGATTTGATGATTGACCCGGCCTGCGAGTACAACACCTTCACCGACACACTGAAAGTCGGTCGCGCCTGCGACGACGCGCATTTCCTCTGGATGGAGGACCCGATGAAGGACGGCGGCATCTCCAGCCAGGCATACCGCAAACTGCGCCAACTGATCCGCACCCCCATCATGATCGGCGAGCATACGCGCGGCTTTGAACTGCACATTGATCTAATGGTGGCGGAAGCGACCGATCTCGTTCATACCGACCCGAACTATGACATGGGCATCACCGGCGTGATGAAGATCGCCCATGCCTGCGAGGGGTTCGGGTTGGATGTTCAACTCCACGCGCCCGGCCCCGCGCAACGCGCCTGCATGGCGGCGATCCGCAATACCAACTACTACGAGATGGGCCTCGTCCACCCGAAAGTGGCGGGCGGCAAGCCGCCGATCTATGCGGACGACTACGCGGACGGCCTCAACGCAATTGACGGCAACGGCTGCATCCCCGTCCCGCCCGGTCCCGGTCTCGGCGTGACGTATGACTGGGACTGGATCGCGAAGAACCAGACCGGCGTCGTGATCTACGAATGATCGCCACATCACACATACTGCGAGGAGGTCCCGGAATGCCGACATTGCATAGCGACGTAGTGGGGAGTCTCCTGCGTCCGGATTATCTCAAAGAGGCACGGGCGAATCATGCGGCGGGTGCGCTGAACGCCGCTGCCTTCAAGCAGATCGAGGACCGTGCGGTAGATGCAGCGATCGCCATGCAGGTGCGGACCGGGGTGGACGTCATCAGCGATGGGGAGATGCGGCGCTATGCCTTCTTCGGCCACCTCATCGAGGCGACCGAAGGGTTCGACAAGTCGGGTGGGTGGGCAATCCCCTTCCATGACGAGCAAGGCAACGAGATCGTCTTTCAGCGGCCAGTCGTCGTCTCGCGGCTGAAGCGTCGCCGCCATCTCTGCGCGGAGGAATTCACCTATCTGCGCGCCCGCACCGACCGGCCCGCCAAGGTGACGCTGATCAGCGCGCAGCAAGCGGCGGCCTATTACGACCCGGAGCAATCACGCGGGGCATACCCGACGATTGAT
>JALYUS010000103.1 GCA_030853625.1 Chloroflexota bacterium | reverse complement strand
TGCCGC
Source organism: Chloroflexota bacterium (assembly GCA_030853625.1). Lineage (GTDB taxonomy): Bacteria > Chloroflexota > Chloroflexia > Thermomicrobiales > JALYUS01 > JALYUS01. Next base: position 30,007 of record JALYUS010000103.1, on the reverse strand, counting down.
TGCCGCACTCGGCCGGCTCGACGCGCAATCCGACCGTCGCATAGAATGGATTCCCGTTCTCACCAATGATCTCGGCATGTTCGCCCGTGCCAACCGGACGCTCGATGCAAATCGTCTGGCTCGGTCCGAACGTCACGGCGACGCCATACTCCCGCGCCAGCGTCTCCATCACGACTTCCTTCTGTACCTCGCCATAGAGACGGATCGCTATCTCCCCCTCTTCATTGCGCTGGCGCAGCGCAATGAGCGGATCCTGTTCCGCGAGTTGTTCGAGCGCCGCGCGCAACCGTGTGATCTGGCCCGGCTCGAACGGGTACACGACGCTTTCCATCGCCGGTGCCGGAAAGACACGGGCGATCGCCCCGGCTCCTGTTTCGTCGGCGCCGATACGATCGCCGATGCGCGCCGCCCGCAGTCCGTGCAGGACGGCAATTTCTCCGGCGCTCGCCGCTTCCGCCAATACAGCAGTTCCCGCTACAAAGCGATCAATGCCGGTAATGCGCTCCTCGATCTGCTCCATCGCGCCGAATGCGTCGCGACGGCGAAGCGCCACGCGCTGCCGCACCGCCAACCTGCCCGCGAAGAGTCGAACGTAGACAAGTTTCTCCCCCGAAGCCCGGCGGGCGATCTTGAAAACCGTGCCGGTAGCCGGAGCATCCGTCGCTTCTTCGGCTACCGGGAGCCACTCCTCGATCCCGGCGAGGAGTGCGGGAACGCCCGCACCGGTGATCGCCGATCCGAAAAAGACGGGCACGATGGCGCGCGCCGCGACCTGCGCCCGGAGTTCCGCCGCAAGGAAGAAGGCGCTCAGATCACCGCCGGTACGATCGAATTCCTCGATCACGCGCTCGTTCGTCTCCGCGAGGAGATCGCTCACCGGATCGCGCCAGGCCAGGCTATCGCGATCCCACGCAACGACTGTTGCTGCCCGATCACCGATCCCGGTTGCGGTATTCATCGCTACGACGCGCAGATTCAACGTGCGGCGAATGTCCGCAAGGAGCGCCTCGCCGCGTGCGCCGAGACGATCAACCTTGTTGACGAAAATGAGCATCGGCAGATCAGCGGCGCGAATAGCCCGCGCGAGGCGACGTGTCTGGGGCTGCACGCCCTCGACGGACGAGACAACCAGCACGACGCCATCGAGCACGCGCAACGACCGCTCGACCTCGGCGACAAAGTCTCCGTGCCCGGGGGTATCAATGAGATTGACCGTGAGCGTGTTCAGTTGAAACGAAACAACCGCAGAGGCAATGGTGATGCCGCGGGCGCGTTCCAACTCCAGAGTGTCGGTCTGGGTCGTGCCTTTGTCAACACTGCCGACCGATGCGATGACACCGGTCTCGAAGAGGATACGTTCTGTGAGGCTCGTCTTACCGGCGTCTACATGTGCCAGAATCCCGATAGTGACAATCGCCATGCGCGACACTCCCGTTGAAGAAACTGCCGACCGCTGGACTCTTCAACGACTGCCGCATGGGACTCTCCTCCTGTCGTGTGCTAAAGGTGTCGAAATCGGATGGCCCGCCTCGGAATGCGCCGCGAAAGGGCACGCACCGAACCCGACGAACCAGACCGCCCCGCATTCTATCAGCATGACACGCGGCGGCGCCAGAGGGGAAACCGCGTCACCGCGTCACTCGGTGGCACGCGACCGCTTTGGCGATCATCTCTCACCGAGGGGCATATGCGTTCTCGGTCAACCTAATCCCCCTGACCCCTTCGTCTCCTTCACCACCGAGGGACCTCAGCCCTCGGTGGTGATGCTGCATGTATCCTGGCACAGAGGGCTGACAAACGGCCTTCATGGAGCGCCCTCGCTCTCGCCCAGCAGTTGATCCGTTCGATAGGCGATCGCGACGACATTACCAGGGAGGAACTGATCGAGGAAAAAGTGCAGCCCGTGCGCGCGGTCAGCCCCACCTTCGTCCGTCAGCAGAAGTTGCTCGCCGTAGGCGGCGATATCCTCAACGATTCGCTCGTAGCGATAGTACGCGAGCGCCATCGGATCAATTGCCGTCCGGCCATAGCCCTGATAAAACCATGCTTCCTCTTGCGCGCCGTGCCAGACGCCACCGACGCCGCCGCCGATGAACATGAGGTCGCGCTCTTTGGGCGCGAAGATCAGGGTGTCCCAATCAACGATGGAGAGCGCGCCGTCCGTGCCGATCAGGACATTGCCCCCGTGGATGTCGGCGTGGCACAGGACCTGTGCGGGCGATCGGGCGCGCAGCGCGGCGCCGAGGGTGTCGGCGCGTGCGACGATCCGGGCGATTTCGTCGCGTCGGGCGCGTAGAAACGCCGCCAACTCTGCCGCGACCGGATCAGCGAAGGGCGTAGACGCAACCTGCGCCTGAAACGCCCTGACCAGATCGCGCCAGTACGGTGCGTACGTTTCCTGCGGGACGGACGACCGGAGAGATGGCGGCACGATCGCCGTGTGCATCGCCTTGAGGGCGACACCGAGCGCAATCCACTGGCGCTCCGACAATGGCGCCGCAAACCCATTCTGACCCGTGACAAACGGGAAGAGGATCACCGCGAAGGCGTCCAGGCGCGCCCAGAGTTGGCGTGCATTGGTTTCGATCGGCGCGACAATTGGGGTGATGCCCTGGTCATACAGGAAGCGGGGGATAGCCACGGTTGTGGCATCGAAGCGACCGCTGCGCGCCCAACTGCGCAGCTTGAGGAAGTAGGGCGTCGCATCGTCGGCGACCACCCGATAGACGGCGGTGTCCACATCGTTGCCAATCGGCAGGAAGGCGATTTGAGTGACATGCAGCCCGTAGTGATCGCGCAGACAGGCGCGGAGGGTTTCGTCTGACAGATCCGGTTTCTCAAGCATCGAGGCCTCGCTTCCGCACTCCGCGACGGTACCAGTATACGAACGAGGCAACCAATCGGGCGTTGATCCGTTCTATCTCATGAGGCAGTGCGGTGTCTGGTCCTATCGGTCTGGTTTGTCAGGAGGGTCCCAATGTACTGCTTCCGCGCTCCTCGCCTCGTCGCCGCCATCGCCGCTGTCGGCGTGCTGTTTCTTGTCGTCATCCCCGCCAACGTTGGCGCGCAATCCTCGTACCCGCCAAATACAGTCGTTTCCACCTACAACGATGTGCGCTATTGCGGCGGACCGATCGCCGTTGTGTCCGACAGTGGCGGCAATCTGATTGATGTCTGCACGACCACCGGCGCGCGGATTGACCCCGTTGCCCTGCCCTATGGCGCGCCGGGCTACGCCTACGGATATGCCCCTGGATACGGCGCCGGGGCTATCCCGCCGTACACCATCGGGAGCGTTCCTCCCGTGTACAGCGCTGCTGGCACTACGAACGTCATCCGGCAGTATACCGACAACAATGCGAATTGCCCGAACGGTGCGGTGACGCAGACACTCAGTGGCTTCTTCTGCACGGTGAATGGGCAACCGGCCACCAGTAATCTCTCGCTCCCCGCCTTCACTGGGGGGTACGCTCCCTACGCACCCGCCACACCCGGATACGGCCCCGGATACAGCGGTGTCGCATCCGGCCCGGTTGGGAATGGCGCCATCATCCGGCAATACAACGATGGCCGCTCGAACTGTCCGAATGGAGATGTGACGGAGACAACGGGCGGCTTCTTCTGCACGGCGAGCGGGCAGCCGGCCTTCCGGGCGAACTGAATCCGTGCGGCACGGCCCGAACGCCGATGAGCGGCGGGAGCGCCCCAGCGGGCAAACGGAGGGCGGCCGGAAGGCGCTCACCATCGTCCTCCTCGCGGCGATGCTCATCGTGCATAACGCCCAGCGTACCGGCGTCGTGCCTCTCTTCACAGACCTGCAACCGCGATTCGGCGTCAACTACGCCGGTGTCGGGACACTCTTCGCGGCGTATGTTTTCGGCTACGCGGTCTTTCAGGCGGTCGTCGGCCTCGTCGGCGATCGCTTCAATGCCCGGTCGCTCCTTCTCACCGGCCTGACGTTCAGCGCGCTTTTCTCCGCCGCCTTCGCCGGGACGCGCAACTACGACCTCGCCCTGGTCGCCCGCTTCCTGCTTGGCGCGACGGGGGCCTTCCTCTACACCCCGGCGATGAAACTGGGCATCACGCTCTTCGCGCGTCAGGAGCGTGGTCGGATGATGGGCATCCTGCAATCAGGCGCGGGCCTCGGCGCGGTGGGCGCGCTCATTCTTGTCCCGATCGGGGTCGCGCACTTCGGGATGACGGGCGGCTTGTTGGCATTGCCCGCTTTCACCGTCGCTATCCTCATCGTCGCGATAATCATGCTCCCCGATGCACCGCCGCAAGAGCGTGCAGCCCGGGTCGCGGGTACGCGCATGGGTATTGGCTGGCGACCGGACTTCTGGCAGTTGCTCGCGGTCAGTTTCACGGGGATGCTGGCGACCTACGGGCTGCTCACCTGGCTCCCGACCTATCTGACCGAGACCTTTGGCTACTCGACGGTGCGCGCCGGGACGTTCTCCTCCGCCGCGAATATCGCGCTCCTGGTCGCGGCGCCGCTGGTCGGCATGCTCGCGGACCTCCCGCATGGGCGAACGCTTGTTGTCTTCGGCGGGTCGGCGCTCGCCCTCGCCTGTTACGTCGCCATTGTGCCGAAGGAGCCAATCGCCGTTATTTTCGTGATTACGATCCTTGTCGGCGTCAGTCTCGCGGCGACGACCGCGCCGCTGATGCTGTTCGCGGGGGAGCGGTTCGATGTCGGCGAAACCGCCCGCGTCGTCGCGCTGATGGCGACCGTCGCCCAGATCGGCGCGACGCTTGCCGGTGTCGTCTTCGGGGTGCTGCTCGCGCAGAGTAACCGGTTCCAGGTTATCTGGCTTACCTGCGCGGCTCTCTCACTCGTCCGTCTCATCCTGCTTATACCCTTCTTCCTCCACCGTCGTGAACGCCACGAGCATGTCTCCGCGCCAGTCAGTTAGCACCATCCACGTGACGGGGCACTTGATGCAATGTACTGAATGGTGGAATGCGCCGATGAGCATTATGACCATTCAGCAGCGGATTATTGACGATCCGTCCACGGTTTGATAGACTATGGTTGTTCTGACCACTCGCAGGTATCCGTCACTGCTCAGGAGGTGTATCCACGTCGCCGAATGGGTTTGCCCTCGACGAGGCCGATCTGCGGATTATTTCCGCGCTACAGGACGATGGCCGCAAGCCAACGAGCGAGATCGCCCTCATGCTCGGCATGCCGCGCACCACCGTCGCGCGCCGGATCGAGCGGCTGGTTCGCGAGCGGGTCATCAGAATCGGCGTCTTCGCGAATAGTGCAAAGATCGGCCTGCCGGTCCACACGCTGACGGAGATTTGCGTCATGCCGACCAGGCTTGATGCGGTAGCAGAAGCGGTCGCGGCATTCGATGAAGTGCGCTGGGTTGGCATGGTGACCGGACATTGTGACCTGATTACGGAAGGGATGTTTCCCTCCGAAGAGCATCTGCGCGCCTTCATCACGCGGCTCGCGCAGGTGTGCGGGATCACCCGGATGCGCACCATGCATGTCCTCAATGTACCAAAACTCGCCTTTAACTGGGAACAGATGTTGCATGCCGGTGAGGAGTTCGAATGACTGAACAGCGCCGTTCCTCGTGAGACATGTCTGGATGGCCGGTCCATAGCGCGCACAGAAGGAGTAATCGTCGTGAATGAGCCAACCCCCTCAGCCACCCGCAGCATCGGGCAATCCCATGTGGAGACACGCACGCGTCGGCAGATACTGCGCGCGTTTGCAGCCGCCGGCGGTACTGCGGCGCTCGCCTCGGTGCTGGCCGCATGTGGTGGTGGCAGCACCCCAACCGCCACGTCGGCGCCCAGCGCGAGTGCGAATGCGAATGCGAGCGCCCCGGCGACCAGTCCAACGCGAGCGGCGGCGAGCGGTTCCGCAGTCGCAACGGGAGCGGCGCCTGCCGCCGCTATCCCGCCGACCGGAACTGCGGCCCAGGTCCAGCGTGGCGGCACACTGACATGGGCATATACGTTGATACCGACCAAACTCGATCCCGTCTGGAGTCAGGCGCGCACGGACCAACTCGTCCTCGCCCAGGTTGTGGAGGGATTGGTGCGTAATAGCCGCGAGTCCACAATTGAGGCTGCGGTGGCGGACAAGTGGACCGTGAGTAGCGACGGCCTAACGTACACCTTCCATCTCCGCCCCGGTGTGAAGTTCCACAACGGCGCACCGGTGACTCCGGAGGACGTGATCGCGTCGCTGACGCGTGCCAAGAATAATGGCAGTAACAAGTGGATGCTCGCGGAGGCGACGAGCATCGCCAAGGTGGACGACGCCACGGTCAACATCGTGCTGAACACGAAGGTGGCGAGTTTCCTTGCGCGGATGGCATTCAACTCGAACGCGATCTTCCCGAAGACGGAGATTGACAAGATCGGCACGAACGAGTTCATGAAGCCGATTGGCACAGGGCCGTTCATGGTGCAGGAGTGGGTCGTCAACGATCACCTGACGCTCAACAAGAACCCAAACTGGTGGCAGATGGGCGTGGACGGCAAGCCGCAGCCATACCTGGACCAACTGCTCTTCAAGCAAGTGGCAGAATCCACGACGCAGGTGTTGCAGGTGCAGGCGGGGAGCCTGAATGGCTCCGAAGGAATTCCGTGGAGCCAGATCCAGACCCTCGAGAAGGACTCGCGGGGTCAGTTGCTTACCTTCCCGCAGCAGCAGGTGAATTTCATGGTTCTGCGGTTGGATAAGCCGCCATTCGATGATCTGAAAGTCCGCCAGGCGATGAGCCTCGCCCTCGACCGCAAGGTCTTCGTGGATCGGGCGACGGCGGGGAAGGCGACGATCGGCAACTCCTTCTTCGCGAAAGACGAACTCTACTGGGACCCGAATGCGACGCTGCCGTACGATCTCGAAAAGGCGAAGCAACTGATCGCGCAGTCGAAGTACCCGAACGGGCATTCCGGGGCGACGCTGCAACTGACGAGCGGTAGCCAGATCGGGCGGGATAACGCGACGATCGCCAAGGACATGTGGGACAAGATCGGCATCCACCTGACGATTGCCGAAGTGGAGGGTTCGACGCTCTCGGACGGCTGGTACAAGGGGAGCTACGAGGCGATCTCGGGCTACCAGTGGACGAATGGTATCCTCGACCCGGAGCAGCATGTGGTCTTCTTCTGTGTCACCCCCCGGATGAACACGGCATGGATGCCCGACCAACACACGACGGATCTGGCGACGGCCGCATCCCAGGAGCTGGACCCGAACAAGCGCCGCCAGATGTACACCGAGCTGCAGGGCATCTACAACGATCAGGTGGGCGGGACGATCACGCTCAACTACACGCCGTCCGTCAACTACCTGAGTCCGAATGTGAAGGGTTTTTTCCGGACGCCGCTCGGCGTGCCGCTCTACCGGGATGTCTGGCTCGGCAAGTAGGTAGGCGGGGCGCGGGGCCAGACCCGCGATAGTGACAGGCGCAGGTGATCTATGGGACAGCGCGCGCGTATCTTCCAACGAATCTTGCAGATGATCCCGACGATCATTGTGCTGGTTCTCCTCGTCTTTCTGATGATCCGCCTGATTCCGGGGGATCCGGCGGTGACAATGCTGGGAGTGAACGCGACGCCGGAGCGGGTGCAGGAGCTGCACCAGCATCTCGGGCTGGACAAGCCGCTCATCCTGCAACTCGGCATCTACGTAGCCAACCTCGCGCATGGGGATCTCGGCACCTCGTTGCTTGTGCGGGTGCCGGTGCTCGACCTGGTGCGCCAGCGGCTGCCGATGACGCTCTTCCTCGTCGCCTACGCAATGGTGCTGGCGCTCCTGATGACCTTGCCCCTCGCGCTGCTCGCGGCGCTGAAGAAAGGGGGCTGGGCGGATCAGTTGGTGCGCGCGTTTTCCATGACGATGATTGCCACGCCGGGGTTCTGGATCGGCATCCTGCTGCTGATTTTGCTTGGCGTGAAGGTCCACGTCTTCCCGGTGGGTGGCGCCGGCACATCGCCGCGGGACTGGCCCTATTATCTCTTCCTACCCGCGCTGACGTTGGCGCTCCATGTCGCGGCGGTGCTAACGCGTAACTTGCGCGACTCGCTCCTGACGATGATGGACGCCGAGCATGTGCTGGTGGCACGGGCGAAGGGGCTGGACGCCCGGCAGGTGATGCTCGGTCATGTGCTGCGCAACGCGATGATCTCGACGGTGACGCTGTTCGGGCTTTACATCGGCTATCTCGTGGGCGGGTCAGTGATCATCGAGTCGGTTTTCGCCCTGCCCGGCATGGGGAGCATGATCGTGCAGGCGATCCTCGGCCGGGATTACCAGGTAGTGCAAGGGTTCACACTCATCTACGCCATTCTGGTGTCGGTCGTCTATCTGCTCACCGACATCGCGTACTCGTTCGTCGATCCGCGCGTATCACTGTCATAATCGCCGCACACAAGGAAGGAGGGTCGGGGTATGGCAACGATTGCGACGCGCGCCGAAATCCGCCCACCAGTGATCGAAGGGGCCGTGCGCCGTCGGCGTTCGCTCTGGCAGCGGAACAGCGCGCTGGTCGTCGGCGCGGCGCTGGTGGCGATGGTCATCCTGGTGGCGGTGTTCGGCCCGCTCCTCGATCCGTACAACCCGGTAGAAAATAACTATGACGTCGCCGTGCAGCCGCCGAGTGCGGCACACCCCTTCGGCACGGACAAGTTCGGCCGGGACCAGCTCTCCCGCGTGATCACGGGGACGCGGATCGATCTATCGGTAGGAATCGTCTGCACATTAATTCCCGCGATCATCGGCGTGGCGGTCGGTTCGGTGGCGGGCTATTACGGGGGCAAGATTGACACGTTACTCATGCGGATTGTGGACATTCAGGTGGCCTTCCCGTTCTATGTGCTGCTGATCGCGATCCTGGCGATCCTCGGCCCGGGAACGATCAACATCTACTACGCGCTGATTCTGGTGGGCTGGATCGCGTTCGCGCGGCTGATCCGTGGCGAGGTACTGGTCGCCAAACACCTGGAGTATGTGACAGCGGCGCGGACGATGGGGTGCAGCAACGCGCGGATCATCGTGCGCCATTTGTTGCCGAACATCATCGGCCCGACGCTCGTCTTCGCGATGTCCGCAGTGGTGCTGAACATTCTGTCGGGGGCATCACTCGGGTTCCTGGGGCTGGGAGTGCAGCCGCCGCACCCGGAGTGGGGGGTGATGGTCGCGGAATCGCGCGAGTTCGTCTTCACGGCGTGGTGGTTGCCGCTCTTCCCCGGATTCGCGATCGCGCTGGTTGGCATCGCCTTCAGCCTGCTCGGCGATGGTCTCTCCAGTCGGCTGCGTCGGCGATCGTGAGCATCACGGAGACCTCCCCAGGGATGCATTGCCTATTCGACGAGGAGAGGACGATTTCTTGATTGCTATGGAGAGGGGGCCACCCCATCAGAGAACGTCAACGGGACTCATTCGTTTCCTTGACAGCCCTGAGAGGGAATGTTACCGTTCCCACACGGCGGTTTCGACAATGGTAGCGTGCCTTCTCTGGGCGTTTGACTAGCCCAATCACATCCGCGCTATCCTTCCTCTCCTGACAACCGTGCCGACAACAGATGGCTGTTCCCGCCCTGTTCTCATCGGGACCGATTGTCGTTACCTGCACGAACCATGAAGGAGACCGGGACGATGACAGCACCCCTCGGTATTGCGCTTTTCGGTTGTGGTGGCGTCTCCGCCGGGCATTTCAGCGCCTATGCGGCGAATCCGAAGGCGCGCCTCGTCGCGGCGGTTGATGTCCGGCCCGAACTCGCGGAGGCGGCGGCGAGGAAGTGGGGCGCTGAACGCTGGTATACATCTACGGCTGAGGCCCTCGCTGACTCCGAGGTTCAGATCGCCGATCTTTGCTTGCCGCATCATCTCCATGCGCCGGTGGCCATTGAAGCGGCCAACGCCGGCAAGCACGTCTTCGTCGAAAAGCCGATTGCCAATACGCTCGATGAAGCGGATGCGATGATCGCCGCCTGCCGCGAGAACAATGTGCTCCTGATGGTGGATCAGACAAAGCGCTATCAGAATCGTCACCGCAAACTAAAAGAGTTGCTGGACGCCGGATATGTTGGCGATCCGATTCTCGTGCGCGGCGCGTATTTGCAGGACATCACGTATGCCTGGCAGCACATGGAACCCGCACGCCTGAAGGGATATTGGAAACATGATGGCGTCATTTCCGGCATCGGCATCCACGCGCTCGACCTCCTGCGCTGGCTGATCGGCGAGGCTGCCGAGGTGCAGGCGGTCGCCTCAACGAGCGATATGATTGACCCGGCGCGCCGGACGGAAGATAGCGGTCTTGTGCTTCTCAAGTTCGCGAACGGGTGCATCGGTGAGGTGACTGTCTCGTACGTTCTGAAACATCCGCATCTGGGCGCCAGTTGGGATGTGATGCCGATCGAGATCTATGGCCGCGATGGCTCGCTTCAGATGGACGAGCATGACACGATCACCGTCACGTCGGACAAGAATGCGGGCGCGATCGGCGCCGGCGTTTTCCAGGTCCAGACACGGCCCGCTGTCGGCGCGCCGCGCCCGCCCGCCGAGGGGATGGCCGGAGCGATCGAACACCTGCTCGACTGCGTCTTGAATGGCACACAGCCGCTCACACACGGCGAGGATGCACGCGCGTCATTAGAACTGGTCGAGGCGGCCTACCAATCCATCAACGAAGGTCGTGCGGTGCGCCTGCCGCTCCAACCCATCGCGGCATCGCGGCAGGCGGGAGGGGTGCGGTGAAAATCTGTTTGCGCACGCACATGGTCTCTGACGATCCCACTGTGCGCATCGATTACTGCCGCCAACTGGGGATCGCTGCCGTCCAGGAATCGGCGAAGTCTCTCCCGAACGCGGTCGAGCGCGGCTGGCCCACCGGCGCTGAACTCCGCGCCTATCGTCGGGCGTTCGACGATGCCGGGATCGAGATTATCGGTCTTGAGCCAGTCAGGGAACCGGTGCGCGAATGGGCCGAGGATACGGCAACAGGCAGAGAACGTTTCGCGGTCTTCGCTCACCATCTCGATGCTGCCGGTGAAGCGGGTATTCCCTGTGTCACATTACATCCGCCACTCGATGGCGCCGCATCGTCGGCGGAGGCGGATGACCAGTTCGCGCGCAACTGCGAGTTCTATGCCCGCGCGTCGGAGCACGCACGGCAAGCCGGGACACGATTAGCGACGCATTCGCCGTGGCCACCCGCGAAGGGTCTCTGGGGCGCGCGGGAGTACGATTCACTCTTCGACGCCGTACCCACTGCCGAGAACGGGATGATCTTCTGCTTCGGCTGCATGGCGATGCGCGGGGATGACGTGCGGGAGGCGCTCCCTCGATTCATTGATCGCACCTTTATGGTCCATGTGCGCGATGTCGTCATCCACGCGGATGGGCAGGTGGACGAGGTCTTTCCCGGCGATGGCCAGGTGCGCCCGGACACCGCTATCGCGCTCCTTCACGAACTCGGCTATCGCGGCGCGATCGCGCCGGAGCATTTGCCGAAGGTCTTCGGCGAGCGGAAGAACGAGATCGCTATGGCCTATGCGGTCGGGTATTGTCGCGCGGCGTTGGGAAGCCGTCCAACAGGGTGATAGGGTTGGGGTGTATGAGTAGGTTGGGAGGGTAGCGAATCATGACGACACGACAGTTGCACCGACGTGAGTTCCTTGTCGCCGCCAGCGCCGCCGCCGCCGCGAGCCTCCTCGCGGCGTGCTCGAGCGGCAGTCAGGCGGTCGTCCTCCCAACAAAGACTCCGGCAGCTGCGGGGTCCGCGCCCGCGACAACCGGGCAGTCGGCGGCCAGTTCGCCCGCTGCCGTGGGGCAGGCATCGCCTGCCGCAGCCCCGGCGAATGTCCAACAGATACCGCGCAACCAGACCTTAATTATGAGCGTCTCGGACTCGGTGGATCAGATGAACGACGCGGAGATCCATAACCCGTTCCTCACCAACGTCGCACAGCGCACGGGCTGGCACTTCGCCTTCGAGCCGTTCTATTTCTATGATTCCGTCTGGAACGAGAAAGTGACCGCGCCGCCGGGCCTGACCGGCAGTAAGGGCGAAATCCCCTATCAGGCGGAGAGTTACCAGTTCAACGCGGACTTTACCGAGTTGACGGTCAAACTGCGCCCCAATATTACCTGGAGCGACGGCATGCCGTTTACGACGAGCGATGTCCTCTTCACGATCAACATGTTGCGCGACAACGCACCCGATCTCTTCTCCTCGTTCGACATCAAAAACGCGGTGAAGGACATCGTGGCGCTCGACCCGCTCAATGTGAAATTCACGCTCAACGCGCCGAACCCGAACTTCATGATCCAGTATTTCCAATGGGTGCAGGATCAGGGTTTCCCGATCGTGCCGGAGCATATCTTCAAGGGACAGCCGGATCTCAAGACGTTCACCAATCATGACATCGCGAAGGGCTGGCCGGTCGTGACGGGGCCATGGAAACTCGTCTTCTCCTCGCCGACCCAGAAGATCTGGGATCGCCGCGATGACTGGTGGGGCGCGAAGACCGGCTTTCATCCACTGCCGGCGATGAAGCGGATCATTATCCTCCCTCGCTACGAAGATCCGAAACTGACGCAACTGCTCGCCGCCGGTGAGATTGATTCCTCGCACAACCTGCAACCCGCCGACACCGTGACGGCCATCAGCCGCAACCCGAAACTGGAAGTCTTCACGACAGACCGGAAAGCGCCCTATGGCGCGATTGACGGGTGGACGAACTGCATCAAGATCAACTGTGGCAAGGCGCCCTACGATGACCCCGATATCCGCTGGGCGCTCAATCACGCCATCAATCGCAAGCAGATCATTGATGTCGGCTTCGCGGGATCGGGGCAATTCACGGTTCTGCCACTGCCCGCCTATCCGGTGATGCAGCCGTACTTCGATGCGGTGCAGGACATCCTGCAGAAATACCCGATTGATTCCTTCGATCCGGCGAAGACGGCGGCGATCATGCAGGGCAAAGGATACACGAAGGGTTCGGATGGCATCTGGGCGAAGGGCGGCAACCGCTTCGCCTTCACGATGATCTGCGCGCCGGGTTTTTTCGAGACGTTCGTTCCCGTCATCGCGCAGCAGTTCAAGCAGGCGGGGTTCGATGCCACGTTCAAGTTCCCGACGAATGCCACGACCCTTGAGACAACCGGTGATCTGGAAGTATTCGTTGACGGACAATCCGCCTCGGTACGCGATCCGTACCTCAGTATGAAGCAGTATCACAGCCGCTACGCTTTGCCAATTGGTCAGACCGCGCTCTATTACTTCCGGTGGAAGAACACCGATTACGACAAGATTCTCGACCAGATGGCCACGATTGCACCCGGTACGCCGCAGTTCATGGACCTCTGGCACAAGGCAATGGAGATTTGGATCCCGAACCTGCCCTCCATCCCCACCGTTCAGTGGTATCAGATCTGCCCGGCCAACGATCAATACTGGAAGGGCTGGCCGAACTCGGACAACCCCTATACGACACCGGCATCGTGGCATCGGGGGGCGGCGGGGCTGTTTATCAACACGCTGCAACCGGCCTGAAAGACGCGGCATCGGGCCCGCGCCATCACGCAAATGCGCGCATGGCGCGGGCAAGGGTCTCGGTGCAAAGGAGTGATCGGCGATGCAACTTGGCTATGTCCTCCGGCGGCTGCTGCAATTAGTGATCGTCCTCTGGGCGGCAGCGACGATTAATTTCATCCTGCCACGCCTGGCGCCCGGCAACCCGGTGCGGGACCGCCTGCTCAGTCAGGCGTCGCAGGGCGGAGCGTTGCAGGGGGGCATCGAGGAGATGGTGCGCTCCTACAATACGAAATTTGGGCTTGATAAGCCGCTGTACGTTCAGTACGCGCTTTATCTGGAGCATGCCGCCCGATTGGATTTCGGCTACTCCATCGCCAACTACCCGAATACCGTGGCCGGATTAATCCGCGGAGCGTTGCCCTGGACGATCGGTCTCCTCATTGTCTCATCAGCCATCGCGTTCGTGCTCGGTACGATCCTTGGCGCGCTCGTCACCTGGCCCAGCGCGCCGAAGTTTTTCCAGTACCTCGCCGGTCCCGCGATGGCACTCTCCGCGGTGCCGTTTTACCAACTCGGGTTGGTGCTGATCTTCGTGCTCGGTGTCTGGCTCCCCCTCTTCCCGCTCTCCGGTGGCTACTCCATCGGCGCGATCCCGCATTTGAGCCTCTCGTTCATGCTGGACATTGGGCGCCACGCGCTTTTGCCCGGCCTCTCGGTTGTCCTGTCGTCCGTTGGTTTCTGGATGCTTGGCATGCGGGGCATGATGATCACGACCAAAGGAGAGGATTACATCACCTTCGCCGAAGCGAAGGGTCTCAGGGACCGGCGAATCTTCTTCTCCTATGGGATGCGCAATGCGATGTTGCCGCAAGTGACAAACTTCGCGATCAATCTCGGCACGATCATTTCCGGCCTGGTGATCGTGGAAGTAATCTTCGGCTATCCGGGGATGGGTTCGCTCCTGTACAATGCAATCACCGGCCTCGATTACTTCCTCATCTACGGGATCGTCTACATCACCATTCTCGTCATCGCTCTCGCGACGCTGCTTGTTGACTTGCTCTATCCGATCCTCGATCCGCGAATCTCGTATAGGAGGGCGTGAGATGGCCGAAGCGCCGATTGATCTCGCCGGGACGCCAGTCATTTCTCTGCCGGAGCGGGTGACGTACCGGGACCGTACCCCGCGGGAGGCGGTGGTCGCGTACTGTCGGCGCAATCCGCAGGTCGTGATTGGCCTGATAATGGTGGTGCTCCTCCTGATGATCGGGATCATCGGCCCGCTCTTCGTTAACACGAAAGACGCCGACCCCTTGAGCGCATTGCCGTCGCTTCATCCTTCCCGACAGTATCCGCTCGGCACGGACGATCAAGGGCGCAACCTGATCGCCGTTATTGTCGCGGGGCTACCGGCGACGCTCAGGATCGGTTTCCTCGCGGGGGGAATCGGTCTGGGGATCGGGATCATCCTCGGTTTCCTCTCCGGGTATCTCGGTGGTGTAGTGGACGCGGTGGTCCGTGTTGCCGTTGATACGCTCATCACGGTCCCCGGCCTCCTGATCCTGATCCTGATTGCCGCCTCGATCAAGACGTTCATCAGCGTCAATATCATGGCGCTGGTGATCGCCTCGCTCGCATGGCCGCGCCCGACGCGGATCATCCGATCGCAGGTGCTGACGATGCGCGAGCGGGCGTACGTGCAGGTGGCGCGGCGATCCGGCATGAATACGGCGGAAATTATCGTTCGGGAACTGCTGCCCAACATCTTCCCCTTCCTCGCGGCGGGTTTCGTCGGCGCGGTCTCCGGCGCGATCCTCTTCTCGATTGGGCTGGAGGCGCTCGGGCTAGGCCCGCAGAACGACCCGACGCTCGGTATGACTATCTATTGGTCCATCCGGTTCAACGCCATTCTGCGCGGGCTGTGGTGGTGGTGGGCGCCGCCGATCATCATCCTCATTGTCCTTCTGCTTGGATTGCTCCTCCTGACGATCGGGCTGGATGAGATCGCGAACCCACGCTTGAGGAGGACGGCGTGACGCCAAAAACGCTCCCGAAAATGGCGCCGCAGACAGATACTCTCCGGGTCGAGGACTTGCGCGTCTACTATCACACACCGCGCGGTGCGGTGCGGGCGGTAGACGGTGTCAGTTTCGATTTGAAGCCCCACGAGCGCATCGGCTTCGTGGGCGAGTCCGGCTCCGGCAAGACGACCATCGCCATGGCGCTCATTCGGCTAATCAAGCCGCCCGGCAAAATCGAGGGCGGGCGCGTGACGCTCGGTGAGACGGACGTCCTCGCGCTCTCGGACGAGCAGATGCGGCGCCTGCGGCTCGCGGACATCGCGATGGTCGCGCAGGGCGCGATGAACTCCCTCAATCCGGTCAAACGGGTCCGCGATCAGATCGCGGATGGGCTGGCCGATCATGGCGAGGCGATACCCCGCCATGAACTCGACACGCGGATCGGCGAACTCCTGCGACGGGTCGGCCTCACGCCGGACGTTGCCGGTATGTACCCGCACGAACTCTCAGGCGGCATGAAGCAACGGGTCGTGATTGCCATCGCCATCAGTCTGCGCCCGAAGGTGATCATTGCGGATGAGCCGACAAGCGCCCTGGATGTCGTCGTGCAGCGCCAGATCATGGAAACGCTGCGGGAAGTCCAGGACGATCTGGGCGCGTCGGTCATCCTCATCGGCCACGATATGGGGCTGATGGCGCAGTTTGTGACCCGGCTCGGGGTGATGTACGCGGGGAAGCTCGCGGAGTTAGGCAGCGTCACCGATCTCTTCGAGGAACCGCTCCACCCATACGCGCAACTCCTGATTGGCAGCCTGCCATCGCTCGAACGTAAGGGCGCCTTCGAGGGCATTCCCGGTGTCCCGCCTTCGCTACTGGACCGGCCATCGGGATGCCCCTTCCGGACGCGCTGCCCGCATGCGTTCGACCGCTGTGCGAGCGAAGAGCCACTGTTGCGGGAAGTGCGCCCTGACCATTGGGTTTCCTGTCACCTGTATTAACCAGTGGTCAGTAGTCGGTAGTCGGTAGTCAGAGGGGAGTAGCCGAGGATCGAGATGAGCCGCTGGCGAAAGAAGTCGTTACTCTTTCTGACTACTGACTACTGATCGGGGGGCCGATGACTGCGCTACTTGAAGCCCGGAATGTCACGAAAGTCTTTGGCGCGGGAATGTTTAGCAAGAACCGGAATGTCGCGCTGGAGAACTTCTCGCTCGCCATCGGAAGCGATCCGCCTTCGTTTACGGCGGTCGTCGGTGAGAGCGGGAGCGGCAAGACGACACTCGCACGTATCTTGCTCGGCCTGACGGCGCCGACGAGTGGCGCGGTGTACTATCAAGGGAAAGATGTTCGGCGCATGTCCCGCGCGGAGCACCGGACGTACCTGCGCGAGGTGCAGGTGGTCTTTCAGGACCCCTACGAAGTGTATAACCCGTTCTACAATGTTGACCACGTTCTGGAAACGCCGATCACCAAGTTTGGGCTTGCCCACTCGCACGCGGAGCGGCGGGCGCTGATCGAGGAGGCGTTGCAAGCCGTCGGTCTCCGCCCGGAGGAGACACTGGGCCGCTTTCCGCATCAGTTGAGCGGGGGGCAGCGTCAGCGCATCATGGTCGCGCGCGCGTTATTGCTCCGACCGCGCGTCATTATCGCCGACGAACCGGTCTCGATGGTGGATGCCTCGCTGCGCGCCACGATCTTGAAAAGCCTTTCCAATCTCAATCAACAGTTCGGTATCTCATTCATCTACATCACGCACGATCTGACGACCGCGTACCAGGTGAGCGAGAATATCATCGTGCTCTATCGCGGCGCGGTCGCGGAGGCGGGCGATGTCGAGCGGGTTGTGCAGGACCCGCAGCACCCGTACACGCAACTCCTCATCGGTTCGATCCCGCTGCCCGATCCGAAACGCCCGTGGGCGGCGGCGAAAGCGCCTGCGGGGATCGGCACGTCAACCGCCGAGAGTTGCAAGTTCACGGATCGTTGCCCATACGCGATGCCGATGTGCGTCGAGCGGCAACCCGCGCTCTTCCGCACTGATCCGCGGCGCGTCTCCGCGTGTTACCTGTATCGCGATGCTCCGGCAATCAAGCCGGAGGAGTTGACTACTATCTTCGCTGGCGCCCCGACTGGAACGCCACAGGATCACGTCGCTGCGGATGGTTGAGGGATGTGCGATATTGGCTGATACTCAACGGTAATGGCAGCGTTGGCTGGTGATTGTTCTCATATGGAGGGTCTAAACATGGCAGTCGCGATTGAACCTCGTGTCGAAACTGCTGCTGACAAGGTAGCGGCGTTGCGCCTGATTGACACCGATATCCACAACGATCTGCCGAGCATACAGGAACTGAAGCCGTTCCTGTCAGCGGAGTGGCATCCGTGGCTCGCGAATGGTGGGCCCGGCACGGCGGCGCGCTACTACGCCAACATGGGCTCCGGGCGGATGGATGACGCCGTGCGTGAGGAAGACGGCCTCGCCGCAGGCGACCCGGACTGGGTCATGCAGCAACTGATGACGAAGTACCGCATTGACCTTGGCATCCTCACCGGCTCGATCATCGGCGTCGCGATCCAACACGACTGGCGCTTTCAGAGCGCGCTCGTCAGCGCGTACAACGAGTGGACGCTGGAGAAGTGGGTCCGCCCCTACGACTGTTACAAAGGCTCAATCGCCGTTGCCGCGCAGGAAGCGGACGGTTCGGCGCGCGAGATTCATCGCCTCGGCGACCACCCCGGCATGGTGCAGGTGTTGATGCCGAGCGCGGCACGACTCCCGTACGGCAATCCGCACTACTGGCCGATCTATCGCGCCGCCGTTGAGCACGACCTCCCCGTGGCGATCCACGTTGGCTCGGAGGGAACGGGGATCGCGAATGCCCCGACCGGCGTTGGCTATCCGACAACCTATCTGGAGTTCCACACTGACCACTCACAGACGATGATGGCGCACTGTGTCAGCATGGTTGCGGAAGGCGTGTTCGAGGAGTTCCCGACGCTGAAGTTCGCCTTTATCGAGGGCGGTGTCTGCTGGGCGCCGTACGTGATGGGGCGGCTCGACCGGCTGTATCCCGCATTGAAAGCGGAAGTGCCCTACCTGAAGAAGTTGCCGAGCGAATACATCCTCGACAACTGCTACTGGAGCACGCAGCCGATCGAGGAGCCGGACAACGCCGCGCACCTCCAGCAGTTGCTGGCGATGATGCATGCGGAGAAGACGGTCGTCTTCGCCAGCGATTATCCGCACTGGGATTTCGACAATCCGCTCACCGCCTTCAAGTTCTTCCCGGCAGACCTCAAACGCCGCATCTTCGTCGAAAACGCCCTCGACCTGTACGGCCCGCGCCTGCTCGCGTCGCACCGGGGGTACTAATGGCAGCGCCAACCCCGACTTCGACGATCGCGCGGGAGCGTGAGCGCGTGTGCGATCCGGCGAAACTGCGCGCCATTGACGTTGATCTCCACCCCCAGATCACGGACTGGAGTGCCGTTGCGCCCTTCGTACCGGAGGGGCTACGCCATCGGTTCACACGCCGGGGCGGGCCGCCGATGGCGCGGCACGGCTTCAAGGTCGTCGGCGATCCCTTCGGCGACGTGCCGCGACCACCCGCGAACGGCGCCACGCAGCCGCATCCGGCCGCTGATCCGGCGTGGGTGAAGGAACAGTACCTCGATGCGCGCGGCGTGGACCTTGCCATCCTGACCGGGAATCTGACCAGCCTCAATGTGCAGCCAAACGCGGACATGGCCGCCGCGATCGCACGCGGCGTCAACGACTGGCTGCTGGAGACGTGGGTGCGTCCCTTTGACTGCTTCAAAGGCTCGATCCTCGTCGCGCCGCAAGACCCCACACAGGCCGTCGCGGAGATTGACCGCCTCGCGAGCGATCCCGGTATGGTGCAGGTGTTGATGGGCAGCGCGTCGGAATCCCCCCTCGGCCGCCGCCAATATCATCCCATCTATGAGGCGTGCGCGCGCCATAACCTGCCGCTCGCTTTGCATCTCGGTGGGGAAGGGGCGGGCATGTCCCCGCCCTCCACCGCCGTCGGCCATCCGAGTACCTTTTTCGAGTGGTACGGCGCGATCCCGCAGAACTACATGGCGCACATCGTCAGTATGGTGACGGAGGGCGTCTTCGAGAAGTACCCGACCCTTCGGGTCGTCCTCTGCGAGGGGGGTGTCTTCTGGCTGCCGCATCTGATGTGGCGACTCGACAAGAACTGGAAGGCGCAGCGGAGTGAGACACCATGGGTGAAGGAGCCGCCGAGCGCCTACATCCTGCGGCACTTCTTCTCGACGACCTACCCATTGGAGGCAGCGGGAGCGACGGAGTTGGGGCAGGTATTGGCGATGATCGAGGCGGAGCGGACACTGCTGTTTGCGAGCAACTATCCGCACTGGCTCTACGGCGACCCGTTCGCGATGGTGGCGGACATCCCGGAAGCGACCCGGCGCCGCGTGCTGGTCGAAAATGCCCTCGCCCTCTACGGCGACCGTTTATTCGGCTAACCATTTGAACCGCAGAGACGCAGAGAACGCAGAGAGGGAAGAGAGGAAGGGCTTATACGTTTTTTCTTTTTCTCCGTGTTTCTCTGCGTCCTCTGCGTCTCTGCGGTTCATTTGTTTTCAAGGGGGTTTCGTGTGGAACGGCATGTGGTGGGGCGGGTGGAGGAAATCCCGCCGGGCGGGCGGAAGATTGTGCGGATCGTCGGCCGGGGGGAGATCGGCATTTTCAATTTACAGGGGTCCTTCTATGCGCTGAAAAATACCTGCGCGCATCAGGGGTCGCGCGTCTGCCTCGGCAAGATTGTCGGCACGGCGCTCCCGTCGGACGTCTACGAATATCGCTACGGACGGGAAGGGGAGATCCTGCGCTGCCCGTGGCATGAGTGGGAGTACGACATCAAAACGGGTGAATCGGTCTTCGATCCGAAGGTGCGTGTCACGACCTATCCCGTCGAAGTCGTAGACGGCGACGTGACGGTGGTGCTCGACTGAATGATACCTCTCAACCTCGCGATTCACTTTGAGCGGATCGAATATGAAGATGCGGCGCTGGCGCTGGCCCGACGGTTGTTCGCACGGTTCGACGAGGGGATTGATTCACTGACATTGACGCCGGTCCCAGAAGATGAGTTCGCGCTCTTCCTGAACGGCACGCTGATCCGCTCGCAGCGTCAATCCGGTCAACCGCCGCGTGTCGCCGATATTGTCGCCGTTATTGAATCCGAGCGGGTCATGCCGCACATCATCGGAGAGCGCTAAAAAGTCGGGGAGTATCCGATACCGTCAGGCTGGTTGAACCGCCGCCTTCAAGGCGCGATACGAGCGTCGGAGCAGGCCACCGACTTCCCGCCAGTAGGGCGCGCCGCGCACACCATAGCGCTCCCGGCCATCATCGCTGACGAAGGCCGCTTCTGCGCGCAGGCGGGCCGCCTCGCGCACGACGGATGGCGGCAGGCGGTAGATGGCCGCGTAGAGGTCCGCGATGGCGTCGGTCAGCGCCGCCGCGCCCATCTCGGCGCGGTGGCGGTGGACGATCCACCAGCGCACTTCCCGCGCGGCTACCTCGTCCGCGTCGAACGACGCGCCGCATTCCTCTTGTAACTGGCTGTACGCCGCCGCGATGTCAGGGATGACCGCCTCGTACTCCGCGCGCGTGCGGGCGAACTGCATCGCCGGGCGCGTGAGCATCAGCGCGATCCGCACGGCGCGCCCCCACGGTAGCCCGAATTGTCGGGCGACGAGCCGAACGAGGAGGAGAAAGAGGCGGGCGTCCTGCTTCGCGTAGTACGCCTGCCACATCCGCGTTTCCAGCAACGCAATGGCATCTGCATCGAAGGCGGCGAGCGGGTTTTCCTTCGGCGCCATGATCTCTTCGCTCATTGATGTCTCCTCACGGGCGCGACCCGTTCAGGGTGTCTGGCGTGCAATATACGCCAGACCGACCGCGAAGATGATGAGGCCAATAATGATGACGGCGACGTTCGGATCCATACCACTACCTCCGAATAAAGGATGCCGCAATGTCCGTTGCCGTATCCCGACGGGAAGAGAGTCGAAATCAGGCATGTATCCGACGCGGCTCAGGGATCAGATCGCCGTCGAGGAGCAATGTCGTGATGTAGAGAGCGATCATCTTCTCTAGAGAAGGCCGCAGCGCCTCCTCGCTCTCCTCAGCAACGACGAGGCCGGGCATTTCCGCGACGCGGGCGATATAGCCGCTCTCATCATCGTGCGTAATTGTGATCTCATAGGGGCGGCGGGCGAGCGCCCATGCCTCCGAGGGAATTTCAACATATCGGGTGTGTCCCTTCATTGTGCGTTCCTCCATGCATCTTCTTCCGCTGTTGTACGACGCCGAGCCTCATCAATCGCTGTCAAGGCGTCATTCATGTAGATGCGGTTTACATGTGTTGTGCCACCGTGCGGTTCCACGACAGTTACGAGCAGGTCGCGGTAGCGCGGGTGTCGGTACGTGACGTGACTACTCGCCTTCGTTGCGTTGAACTCCTCATCCGTCATTAGGTTGTCCAGGTCATCGAAGCGGACTTGTCTCGGGTTGCGCCGGATTGTCTGCTCCCGCTTTTGCCGCTTCGTCATGCTGCCAGTGTACCATCCGGCGTCTGCTATCCCTGCCCCGCGTAGGCGATGCGCTGGAACCAGAGCCACCACGCCTGCGCCGTAATCGCCACGCAGCAGAGGATCGCCGTCACCTGCCCGATCCGCCCGCGCCGCCAGAGCCAGACAACCGCAACGCCGCCGAAGAGCGCGACCGGGACCATCGTATAGAAGAGCGGTTTCAGGATCAAATCAATATAGGCGTCCGCGAGCGTGAAGACGGGCATGATGAGCAACCAGAGGAGGAGGAATTGCCATGTCCGCCGCCCCTCGTTGTCCGGCAGGGTGCGATGCCAGAGGACGACACCGGCGATGGCAACAGCGAGCAGGACGAGCAGATTGCCGACCTCGATATTCTTCGCAATCACTGTCGTGATATGCCACGGCGCGCCGCGCCACCCGCCCTTCGTGTAGCCTCGGTTCTCCGCCGTGCTCGTGCCGAGTGTGCGGACGGATTGGAGCGTTACCCGGATATACTGGATGTAGTACGCAAAGAAGGCGAGCAGCGCGGCGACGATGGCGCTGCTCGGAATGAGCAGCGCCCGCCGCTTCTCCGGTACGCTCGTCGCCTGCCGCCATCGCCAGAGACCAAAGGCAACGAGCACGCACATATTGAAGACGGCGACAACCGGGTAGGCGAGCAGGCTGAGGGTCAGGACGAATGTGAACAGGACGAAGACGCCGATGCGGTCCAGCCGCTGCCCCGCGAATAGGAGGAGCGCGAAAGCGATGACGGTGAGGAACTGCGCGAAAATGGTCGGGTAGTTGCCGTATGAGAGCGCAAGGTACGAGAGCGGCGTGACGGTGTAGAGCAGGGCCGCGACGATTCCCGCCGTGCCCATACCGATCCGCTTCAGGATCGCGAAGACGAACACGACGGTAACGACATCCATCAGGCCGACGCAGAGTTTCAGCACCGTGCCGATGGCAAGGGGCAGCAGGGTGAAGGGGGCAAGCATCCCGTAGAAGAGCGGCGATTTCGGGATGAGGATGCCGAGGCCCCACTCCTTCGGGCCGGATGAGAGGTCCGACGGGAAATAGAGCGCCCGGAAATCGTGCTGGAGCAAGGTGCGCATCCACCGGGTATGCCAGTTCAGATCAATGACGATCGTGTCCGGATAGAGGAGGCCACCGAGTTTCGCGACGATGCCGAGCGCGAGGATACTGCTGAGGGCGGTCGCTTCGGACGGTGAGACCGCGAGACCGCAGCGCGCTCCAAGCCGGATCAACGGGCGTGGCAGGAGCAGCGCGCCGAGTGCGCCGAGCAGGGTCGCCAGCAGCGGCCCACTGTACGCCGCGATAGAGGGCCGCGCGAAGGCAAAGAGCGCGACGAGGATCAGCACACCACCCGCCGCGCATAGCGCCGCAAGCGAGCGCCGCCGCCCACCGTCCGCGATCGCAATGCCGAGGACGCGGGCGGCGATCAGATAGAGCGTGCATATCGTCATCAAAGCCAGTCCGAGCGTACCCCACGCGGGAATCGTCCGCCCACCGCCGACCGTCGTCATCCGCAGTTCGTTGACCTGCACGCCGACGACGCGGCCATCAGCGTTCGAGAGTTTTTTCGCCGGTGTGCGCAGTTCGATGACGACGCCATGCCCCGCCGTCGCCGCGCCGGTGATGGCGAAGGCAAAGGTCCGCCACTCCGGGCCGACGGTGAATCGCTGCACTTCCACGCCGTTGACGAGGATCGTCACGGGTTGCGCCACGCCGGGGGGGCGACCGGAGCGGAGGCGCAGCGTCGCGGTGCGCTCGCGTCCGCCGCCGATTCCTGAGAAGACGATGAACGACGTGGCGCTCGTCCAGCGATACGGCGTGGCATCGGTGGTCGTGACCTCTTTGTTGTAGAAGTTCTGGACAAAGGGTTTCTCGTGTGCGCCGCCGATAGTGACGCGGATCGGTCGCTCGATCTGATACCCGCCGAGCAGCGCGACGAGACTGACGGCGAGCAAGACGAGCGGCTGCCAGCCGAGCGCGGCGCGGAGCCATGCGGAACCGGTAACGAAGCCTCGCTCGATGCGGCCGCTCCGTGGCGCGGGAATCGGTGCGGGTTGTGCTCCGGCGAGCCTCACGCGTGCATCCCTCAGACCCCGATACGCAGCCGCGCGCCGCGCGGCGGCATCGTATCGAGCAGTGCGATCAATTCGTCCACGACGTGTTCGAGGCTGAAGTGGGTGAGGACGCGCGCGCGTCCCCGCTCCCCAACCGCGTGCAGTATAGCAGGTGGCTGGTTGAGCGCCGCGCGGATCGCCGCGCCCAACGCTGCCGGGTCGTCCGGCGGGACGAGCCAGCCCGTCTCGTCGGGGATCACCTTGTCCGGGATACCGCCGACGGCGGAGGCGACAATCGGCAAGCGGTGCGCCATCGCTTCGAGCAGCACGAGCGGGCTACCCTCGTAGCGCGTCGGGTGGACAAAGAGTGTTGCCGTCGCGAGGGTGCGATGCAGTTCCTCGTCGGCGAGGCGACCGAGCAGCGTGGCGTGTACGCCGATCCCCGCGCGCGTGATTGCTTCTTCCACCGGGCGGCGGGCGGCGCCGTCACCGATGTGCAGCCAGCGCCAGTCGGCGGGCAACTGATCGCGGATTGAGCCGAGCGCGGCGGCGAGCACGTCCAGCCCCTTGTTCGGCTCGATCCGTGCGAGGCTGACGATCACCGGTGGCTCGTCATGCGGGCGGGGAACAGTCCCTGTGAGGCGATCCACGCGCGCGATATCAATGCCATTCGGCACAATCGCCACCCGCTCGCGCGGTAGGCCGAGATTGCGCATCACGTCGGGAACGAGGAAGGCATCGAGCGCGATTACCCGGTCAGCCTGCCGCGCCGCTCGCCGGACGAGCGCCCGCTGTGGCGCGAGGAGCGCCCGCTTCAGACCCGTGGCGGAAAATTCCTCCATGCCATGCGGGTTGACGAGCAGGCGGCGCACCTGCCCGGTATCGAGCAGCGGCACGAACGCCGCCGCCGCCGCGCCGTGCCCGATCGCCGCGTCGAGGACGGTATCGTGCGCCTGCAATGCCTTCGTCACGCGGCGCACAAAGCGCGGGTAATGGACGACACGATCCAGCACCCCACCCCGCCGGAGCATGCGGTCATCCGCCCACGGCACGGTGAGCAGTTCGTTGACACGAAGCAGGGAATCATCCGCCGCGCCATGCGTCGGCGTCGCGGTGACGAGCGTTACATGATGCCCGCGATCGGTGAGCGCGGAGCAGACATCCGCGACGGCCCGCTCCAGCCCGCCCACGCCATGCAGCGGCGCGACCGCCCGGCTCGCCACCGCGATGTTCATCGAGGCAACAGTGGGGCAGGCTTCAGCCTGTACGAGTGAGATGGCAGGCTGAAGCCTGCTCCACCGGAAGAGTTCTTCATCGCATTGCTTCCTCCACACTAATCCACCGGCGGCATTCTCTCGGAAGCATCGTCCGCCGTAAAGCGACGAGTGCGCACTTGTACGGTAAAATGGTGCCGGAAATGGAAGGCCGCCCGCCAGTTCATCGTGTGGCACGGCGCGGAAGCAGTGTGAGGAGTTCTATTGCTCGCTGATCCAGTGCTGGTGACCGGGGGGTGTGGGTTTGTCGGGTCGCGGCTGTGTGCCCGGCTCGTCGCGAACGGGCACGACGTTGTTATCCTCGATAACCGGAGTCTCTGCACGCCCGCGCACCTTCCAGCGGCGGGTGGCGGGCAGGTGCGGCTGGTTGAGGCGGATATTCGCGACGCGGACGCCCTCGCGCGCTGCCTGACGGCCGATCGCCCGCGCACCGTCATCCACCTCGCGGCGATTCACTTCATTCCGGCCTGCAATGCCGACCCCCGGCGGGCGATTGATGTCAATGTCACCGGGACGCAGGCGCTGCTTGATGCCTGCGCGGCGGTGGACAGCGTGGAAGCGATGGTGATCGCGTCGTCGGCGGCGGTCTATGCGGCGAGCGAGACGCCGCTCCACGAGGAGAGCGCGCTCGGCCCGGCGGACATCTACGGTCATACGAAACTCTGGAATGAGCAGCAGGCGGCGCTCTTCCACCGGCGTACCGGCATTGCGGTCGGCATCGCGCGGCTCTTTAACCAGTTCGGGCCGGGGGAGACGAACGCGCACCTTATCCCCTCCATTATCGAGCAGGCGCATGCCGGCGGGCCGCTCCGCCTCGGCAATCTTGCCAGTCGGCGCGACTACCTCTCCACCGACGATGCCGCGCGCGGCCTGATCGCGCTGGCGGCGGCGTGCCGGGCGCACGGCAACCTGACATGCAACTTCGGCAGCGAGCGCGCCGTGGATGGTTGGGAACTCGTCCGGCTGATCGAGCGCCTGCACGGTAGCCCGCTCGTCGTCACGCAAGACCCCGCCCGGATGCGCCCCGCCGATACCCCGGTCATCCTCAGCGACTGTATGCGGGCACATCAACTGCTCGACTGGTACGCGACAACGACGCTGGAGGAGGGGCTCGCGGCCGCCTTCACGCAGCCCCGTGCGCCCGGCATCGCGGCGCCGGATCTCCCCCCACCGATGCCGTGAATAACAGTGGGGCAACGGGTCACTGCGTCGCATGGAGCGCGGCCGTTATCCAGAGAGCAGGGTTCGGTCGCATCCGACCAGAAGCCACGGAGCAGACATCCGTGCATAACTCGGTTTTCCCGGTGGTGGCGGGGTTTCGCCTGCCTCTCGCTGTGGCAGGCGAAAGGCCGCCACCACCACATTCCTTTCCAATTGTGTGCAAACACGGATGTCAGACGGAGCGATTGACGGAAGATTTCTTCTGGCGAAGATCGTGGGAGTGCGTTTTCATGTCGTCGGTAGTGCATGCCGCCGGGCCATCGTGCGATTCGACGCGGCAGCAGCAAATTCAAGAGAGGAGTCGTGCGTGCGCCTTGCTGATAACCGAGCGACATCCTTCCCAATGGGATGGTATGGTCGTGCGTGGCATCATCTCGCCGCCAGCGTCGCGTGGCTACGCGCGGCGATCGGCTGGCAGGTGGTCGCCCTGCTGATCGTCAGCGGTGGCATGCTGCTGGGCGCATACCAGGTGGAGCGTCCCTTCGCTGTCATCGTTGGCAGCACGCACGCCAATACGTTCGCAGTGAACTTCTACGACCGCGAGACCGCCGAAGATGGCGTCACCCAGTATCGCTGGACCCACGAGACCTCCTTCCTGATCTTCAAGGGTGTCGGCGGCGGGCGCGAGCGCGCGATCACGTTGCGAATGCGCTCCGGGCGCCCGCCGGGGGTCGTCCAACCCGTCACCGTGTTCATCAACGGCATTGAGACGCAACGCCTCACGGTCGGCTCGGAGTGGCAGTCGGACCGCATTGATGTGCGGGGGGCGGCGACGGACGGGCACGGCGTCGTTGTCGAGTTACGTTCTCCCGCCGAGAAATTGCCCGCGAGTGGGACGCGCGTCGTCGGCGTTCAAGTAAACCAGTTGAATATGGAAACGACCGGCGGCCGGTGGACTGTGCCCGCATGGACGGTCGCGGGGGAGATAGCGCTCGTCGTATTCGTTCTCTACCTGATCGCGGCGCGCGCGCTAGCGATCGTCGTCCCGATGGCCGCGCGCCGCCGCACCATCGCGGCGCTCGTCGCGGTCGGCGGCGCGCTCTTCCTCGCGTGGCTTGTGATCGTCGAGCGACCATATATCGCGGCGTTCGCGCTCATGCTGGTCGGTGTCCTGCTCGGCAGCCTGGCGGCGCTCCTTCTCGTGCGCCCGCTCGTGTGGCTCGCCGGGCGTTGCGGCATGGCGATGACGCTCGGAGAAGGGACGGCGCTTTGCGCCATCCTCGCGCTGGGTGTCGCGTTGAAGCTTGGCGGCTTGCTCTACCCGAACACCGTCGTCAGTGATCTCGCGTGGCACTCGAAATGGGAGCGCACACTGCTGCGTGGGGATTGGAAGGCTCTCTATTTCCCCTCCGAGCTCTCCTCCGGCCCGAGCGTCTGGGGGGCCGGCATTCTCATCCCGAAATCGCCGCTCTATTACGCCGCGATGGCCCCCTTCACGCTCCTGCCGATCTCGGTCGGTACGGTGCTGAAAGTAACCGCAGGTTTGATGGAATTGGCGATCCCGTTCTTCATCTATGCGGTCTTTCGGCGGATTGGCCGGGCGACGACGGGGATCGTCGCGGCCTTCCTGTACACGGTCTCGCCCCTGTCGTATCTGATCCTTTCCTATGGGAGTTACCCGACGCTCTTTGGACTCTTTCTTACGGCTCTAACCTTCGCCGTTGTCCTCTTCGCGTGGGATCGTCTCGCGCAGCCGAGCGTATTCTCGCTCTTCGTGGTCCTGCTCATGCTCAGTCTTCTCTCGTATCCTGTCGTCGCCGTTTTCAATTGCTGCGTGCTCGTCGCCTTCGGGCTGTGGCGTTTGTGGCAGGCGACGGACCGCGATGAGCGGCGACGTGCGGGCGCGCTTCCCGTCGGAACGGCGCTCGCGGCCCTACTCGCCTTCGCTGTCTACTATGTCCAGTACGTGCGCGTCGTTCTGCGGTCCATCCATACGCTGACGAGTGATACGGCGAAAGACCGCGGCTACACGCGCGGCGGGCTTCCCGGCGCACCGCTGCACATCGCGACGGTGATCGCGAACAATATTCGTGTCGGCAACCTGCTCATCCTGGTCATCATCGCGGCGGCGGGGGCCGTGCTTCTCTATCGGCAGAGCACGGAGCGCGAGACGCGGCGGACGTGGCAGTTACTGCTCGTTTGGGTGCTCGTCCTTCCCGTTTTCACGCTCGTAGACGCATACATTGATCTGATCCTCAAGCAACTCTTTTACACGATGATCCCCGTCGCACTCTTTGGGAGTGTCACCGTCGTCTGGCTCTGGAAGCGTGGCCGGATCGGGCAGGTGATCGCGGTGCTCTGCTGCGTCGCGATCACCGCGCAAGCATGGTGGCTCTGGCTGCATCGCATCGCCTACCTCGGTCATTCGGGGCCGCTTCCGGGCCTGTAGCAGGGGCAATCGCCGCCATCCCGTCTACCCCGGTGGCGGCGCGATCCGGTGCAGTAACTCGAAGTCGCCTTGCTGCTTGACGAGTTGCCACTGGCCATTCGCCGCTAACCTATCGAGCGCGACGCCCTCGGCCTTGCCGTCCCGTCGCCGGTCGCCGAGGACGTAATCGGCGCGATTAATCAAAGCGGCATCGTAAAACTCGTTACCGGGGAACTCATAGAGGGCGCGGCGGAGCGGCACGCGCGTCGCCGCGAGGCTCGTGACACTGAGCGGCGCGTCCTTCGGAATCAGCGCGATCAAGAGATCAACGGAGGCGACGCGGTTTTTGTCCGCCTGGGAAATTTGGCCGCCATGCTCGGCCCAACTGGCGATTTTGTCCGGCTTCGTGTAGGCGAACTGGAAGAGGCTGAACGCCAGCATCACCAGCACGAGGCAGGTGCTACCTGTGGCGGTCGGCACGCGCCGGAGGGCGTTCCTGACGCGCGGCGCGAGGCGATAGAGTGGATGTGTACCGTCCGCGAGGGACGCGACGGCGAGGATGGCGGCGATAAACAGCCCCGGCACGAGGAGCGCCGAATACTGGTGAAAGATGTCGCGCTGATACTTGTAGTGGTCGCTGGCAAAGATGTTGATGAGAAAGGGCGGCACGACGAGGAGCAAGGCGCGCGGCTTGAGCAGCGGCAGGAAGGCGAGCGGGAAGAGGAGGCTGACGACGTACTGCCAGCGATCCGGCCCGAAGACGGTGCGGGCGACGAAGAGGGGGTGGGTGACGATTGTCTTGACGATGGTGCCCGTTGTCGGGCCGAGCCAGTCATAGTTCTGCACATAGGAAAACTGCGTGCCGCCCGTGATCGCCGGGATAATGACGAAGATCGCCAGCACCCAGTAGGCAGCCGCGAAGAGCATCGGCGCCCAA
>JALYUS010000054.1 GCA_030853625.1 Chloroflexota bacterium | reverse complement strand
CTGCCACGCCTTGCGCGGGATACGCACCCGCAGGCTGCGCTGAAGTTGCCGCCACTTCGGCTCGTCGCTCGGCATGAGGAGCGTTACGGCATCGCCCTCGCGTCCCATCCGTCCGGTGCGCCCGACGCGGTGGGTCAGGAGTTCGGTCGTCTCCGGCAGGTCGTAGTTGATGACCATACCGATATTCTCGACATCGAGACCGCGCGCCGCGACGTTCGTCGCGAGCAGGATCGGCACCTTGCCGTTGCGGAAATCGGCCATCACCTTGTCGCGGGCATTCTGCGAGAGATTGCCCTGCAAGGCGGCAGCCGGGTAGCCGAGCGCTTCGAGTTGGCGCGCCAGTTTCTTCACGCCGTGCTTCGTCCGCCCGAAGACGAGGACGCTCTCATCGCCCCGCCCATCGAGGAGGACGCGGAGGACGGGCAGTTTCTGCCCCTCCGGCACGTCGTAGATGATGTGGTCAATCTTCGGCACATCTTCCGGCCGGGTATCAATCTGCACCATCGCCGGATCGCGCAGGTACTTTGCCGCCGTTCCCTGCACCCATTCGGGCACCGTCGCGGAGAAGAGAGCGGTCTGCCGCTCGCGTGGGACGAAGCCGAGGATGCGCTCGACATCGGGCGCGAAGCCGCGATCAAGCATCTCGTCTGCCTCATCGAGGATGACGTAGTTGACGCGATCGAGCTTCAAGACGCCCTGCCGGAGCAGATCGAGGACGCGGCCCGGCGTGCCGATAATCACCTGCGGGCCGGTATTGACGGCGGCAATCTGCGGGCCCATCGCCCGACCGCCGAAGATGCAGAGCGAGCGAATACCATTCGCGCGGCCCAATTTCTCGACGACCTCACCGACCTGCTGCGCCAGTTCGCGCGTCGGCACGAGGACGAGCGCCTGCACTGCGCGGATTGCGCCATCGGCCTTCTCAATCATCGGGATGGCGAAGGCGAGCGTCTTGCCGGACCCGGTGCGTGCCTGACCAACGAGGTCACGACCGGTGAGGAGAATGGGGAGAGTCTGCGCCTGAATCGGGGTGGGATCGGTGATCCCCATCGTGTGGAGCGCCGCGCGCGTTTGCGGGGCGAGCGGCATCGTGGCAAATGACAACAAAGGTTCCTTTCGCGGCCCTTGGTCAGTAGACAATAGATAGTAGTCAGTAGACAGTTGAAAGTGGATGCGCTTCGCGCATTTCTTTCCGTCTACTTTTTACTGGCTACTGGCTACTCCCCTGCCGCACTGCGCACCACAACAACGTACGAACGAAGCGAGGCTTCGCCGATACGCGGTGCAACAAATAATCGAACCCGCAACCCCGCGGGTTCCCACGATCAAGGGGAGCGTGCTGCGGCGGGACCGCGCGGCACATGTCGCGCGACCATCAAAAGTATACTCGCTCGCAACGTTTTCCGCAACCGAACGCGGCGTTTGGCCGCACGATGTCAGGTTACTACGCCGGGATATGCGGCGATTCGCTCGACGAAGTCGTTGAGATTCGTCACAATGAGGTCCGGCTCAATGCCCCACGGATCGAAGACGATCTCCGAGTTTCGCCGCACCCACGCCGTCTTCAGCCGCGTCGCCTTCGCGCCGATCACGTCGAACGGATTGCCCGAAACGAGCCAGGTCTCGTCAACCGGATGATTCACCCGCCGTGCCAGGTAGAGGTAGACTGCCGGATTGGGCTTGAACGTCTGGAGGTCGTCCACGCTAATCACCGCGTCGAGATGCGGCAGGATACCCGCGTGATCGAGGAGCGCGCGCACCGTCGCTTCGACGCCGTTTGAGAAGGCAACAACAGTGTGCCCCGCCGTCTTTAGCCGCTCAATGGCGGGAATCGCATCGGGGAACGCCGCCAACTGCCGGTACTGCGCGAGCAGGCGCGCTTGCTCCGCCTCGCTCACGTCCACGGCAAGCGATTGGACGACATACCGCAAGGCCTGCGCGGTGCAGAGATCGAAGGAGACGTATTGCCGCATCAAGCCGCGCCGGAAAGTGTATTCCAGTTGCTTCTCGCGCCAGAGCGCCGCAAAGGAGCCTGCCTGCCCGCCAAGGAGTACACGGAGATGCCGCTGCATCTCCAGTGGGTCAACGAGCGTTCCGTAGACATCGAAGCCGATTGCCGCCATCCGGTCGCTCCTTCGCATGCGTCTCGATTGCCCCTCTCCGCGCTCCAGTGTACATCGCTGGTGGCACGAAAGCCGCGCCTCCGCGCTATGATACGCCGAGAATGAGGCAGCAATGGGAGCGCAAAAGAATGGTGGCGGCAATCGAAAACCGAATGCGTCAAGAATGGGAGCGATTGTCGCCGGAAACGCGTCGGCGCGTGGTGGGCATCATCGGTTCCATCGCGCTCCGCCGCACGCAACTGGCAATTCTGCTTCGCAGCAGTGTGAAGGGACACACAATGTCCGCACCGCACACGATCCACGAGCGGACGTTCCAGAGCGCCGCCCTCGATCGGGCGATGCCGTACACGATCCTTCTTCCTGCGGGATATGACGCGGACGGTGACGCGCGCTATCCCGTGCTTTATCTCCTGCACGGCGCGTGGAGCAACCACACCGAATGGGCGACGCGGACAAAACTGGCCGACCACGCGGCCCGCTTCCCGCTGATCATTGTTTGCCCGGAGGGAGAAAATTCCTGCTACGTCAACGGCGCGAATGGCGAGCAGTGGGAGGACTACATCGTCGCCGATCTCCCCGCGCACATCGAAGCGACCGAGCGGACACGCGTCGAGCGGAACGATCGAGCAATTGCGGGTCTCTCGATGGGCGGCCTCGGCGCATTCAACTGCGGCATGCGCCACCCGGCGCGCTATTGCGCCATCGCGTCACACTCCGGCGCATTCAACCTTCTCACCTGGGCGGGAACGAATGCCAATGACGATCCGCAGTTCCGTGCTGTCCTCGGCCCGCCGAATAGCCCAACACGGCAGGAGTACGATCCCCAGCGAGTCATCGAGCAGGCGATCCGCATGCATGGGGCGGACGCATTGCCGATGCTGGCGATGGATTGCGGGCGCGACGACTACCCCGATCTACTCGCCGCCAATCGCGCCTTGCACCGGACGATGATTCGCC
The DNA here is from genome assembly GCA_030853625.1 of Chloroflexota bacterium. Taxonomy (GTDB): domain Bacteria; phylum Chloroflexota; class Chloroflexia; order Thermomicrobiales; family JALYUS01; genus JALYUS01. The sequence continues at coordinate 572 of JALYUS010000054.1, read as the reverse complement.
TCGGCGTCCATCATTTCTATCGCGAGCAGCCCGGCGGCCACGACTGGGCATACTGGGATCGCGAAGTCCGCTTCACCCTCCAGTTCGTCGCTTCCGCGATGGGCATTACATCGCCACCATAGGCGATATCACGGGCGTGCTACACGTATCCAATGCCAATTACCCACACCTCAAGGGATATGTATAAGGCACAAACAAAAGGGTCACGTCGCTGATCTGTTCCCATGCTGCTGCTTCCAGATCTCCATCCCCTGCTCGGTCAGGCGGATGTCAATCATGTTGTCGCGGTCCACGTCCTCGACGAGGTTGCCTTTTTCCAGCGCCTCGATAGCGGCGATCAAATCGGTATCGTTCATGCCGAGTTCGCTCGCGATCTCATTCGCATCCACGAACGGTCGGTCCGGCGTTGCGGCGCGGCGACCGAGTGCAGCGAAAAATTCTGTCGTCATGCTCATCGGCGCCCTCTTTCTGCAATGCGATGCCGCATGGCCTTATCGCACGTCAATCGTCAGCACTTGCACCGCGTTGTTGCCGTAGCCGAGGCGATTCCACGCCGGGCTGTCGGGCTGGCA
>JALYUS010000005.1 GCA_030853625.1 Chloroflexota bacterium | reverse complement strand
TCCTGCACCCGCGCGCGGGCCTCGATGCGCGGTCGCGCCCGGTTTGCTGCCTGCACCGCCGCTTCCCACGCACTCCCCGCGCGCAGGACGCGGGCGCGCCCCCAGGCAAGCGCGGTGTCGTACTGCTCCGGCGCGGGTGGCTCGACGGGGATGCGCCCGATGACGAGCGGCGTCTCGCCCTCCCGCCACATGCCGAGCAGCAAATGTGTGGCGAGGGTAATCAGCACCGCGACATCCACCGAGGCGTCCGCCTCAATTGCTTCGTCCGTCCCTTCGACGAGCGCGCGGGCGAACGGGCCGGTCACGACGGCGCGGAGCAGATCGGCGCCCCGCAGGGAAATTGTCACGACATGCGACCGCTCAGGCAGGCGCGGGCGGGGCATCCCGTTCGGTCGCGCACCATCGAGCACCAGATCATTGAGGATGCGCTGTGGCGTGAGGATGTAGCCGTCCGTCGCGGGTGTCTCCGCTGGGGCGAGCGCGGCGATGATCGCCTGGGCGAGCGGGCCACCCTCGCTGAGGATGCGCGCGGTGGTTTCGGCAGCGATCTGCGCGGCATCTACCGTATCGAGGCCGAGTTTCGCGTCCGCCCCGGCGATGCCGGTCGTATCGTCCCGCGTCACGAGAAAGAGAAAATCGGGCTGCCGTAGGCCGCGCGCGGAGCATTCGAGGGCAATTGCCGGATCCGCGCCGAAGGAACGCGCCGCGTGCAGGAGCGCGCCATCCGGGAGCGTCTTGCCGACGAGCGCCGGGACGCGTGGCAGCAGGTATTCCTCCCAGCCATAGCCGAGCGCGAGGCTGCCTCCGTAGGCATTGGCCCGGTCGCGCACCGCACGGTCGAGCAGGGCGCGGGCGGCGGCAAGTGCGGTGCGGGAAACGGCCAAGCGAGATGCGATCCTTTCTGAGGATGAAGGATTGAGGACTGAGAAGGACAATTTGCTCATCGTCCTCAGTTCTCGTGTATCCTACCACGATGTCGAATACAGAATGATCGGCTCCGCTCTCCATCGCCGCCGTGACCGCAATCTGCTGATGTGCAAGGGCGATGGCTCCGTACGAGAGGAGCCGGGATGAGGAAATACCGATGAGCCACCGCACGCGACTCTCCCTGTTCGGACTTTGCATTCTTGTCGGCGGGTCCGGCGCCCTGCACTTCATCGTGCCCGGCCCGTACCGCCGCATCGTGCCCACTCCGCTCCGCGCCCATGCCGCCGCTGTCGTCGCCGCGAGTGGCATCTGCGAACTCATGTGCGCGGCGCTCCTCGCCATTCCGCGCACGCGGCGGCTTGGCGCGACTGCGACCGTCGCGCTCTTCGTCGCCGTCTTCCCCGCGAATATCCAGATGGCGCTCGACACCCTGCACGCCGATACGCCCGTCGCGGTCGCGGTCGGTGCCTGGTTGCGCCTACCCCTGCAAGCGCCGCTCATCCTCTGGGCGCTGCGTTTCCGCCGTTCGTCCGGTGGTGGCGGCCGGTCGGCTGCCACCGCAAGGAATCGGGCTAGCGCGGGACGCGAGCGGTGGCCGCGCCCTCGAGCGCCTCGGCGATGACCTGTTCCATTGGCATGGACCGCCCCATATCCCACGCCGCATGCCACTCTTCCGTCTCGCCCGCGATGCGGATGCGGGCGACCCAGCGCTCCTGATCCGCGCGCTCGTCTGGCGGTTGCGGCCGCGAGAGGGTTTCGCGGAGGGTCGCCGCCGCACCAAGCAGGCGCGCGGCGCGGGTTCCCTCGCCCCGCGCGCCGGCCACGGCGGCGAGACCCTCCAGGCTTTCGGCAATCCCGCCGCCGCCCAGCGCCCGCTTGATCGTCAGGCTCTCCCGGTGCAGGGCTTGTGCCGCCGTGTAATCCCCCTGCCAGTATGCGATCATGGCGAGATTGATGAGCGAGATGGCAACGCCGCGTGGGTCGCCCAGCGCTCGCCGGATCGCCAGGCTCTCCGCGTGGAGCGCCTGTGCCGTCGCATAGTCTCGTAGCCAGTACGCGACCATCCCAAGGTTGCTGAGGGCGTTCGCGATCCCCTGGGGATCGCTCAGGTCGCGATGAATCGCCAGCCCCTCCGCAAAGAGCGCGCGCGCCGCCAGATAGTCGCCCTGATCGCGCGCCACTAATCCAAGATTATTGAGGCAACCCGCGATGCCGCGCCGGTCGCCGAGCGCGCGCCGGATCGTCAGGCTCTCCGCGTGCAGCGCCGCTGCTGCCGCATAATCCCCCTGTTCACGGGCGACCAATCCCAGATTTTCGAGGGCATTGGCGATGCCGAGCCGATCATCGAGCGCCCGATAGAGCGCCAGGCTCTCCTCATGCAGCGAGCGCGCCGCCGCGAAGTCTCCTTGCCACGTCGCCAGTAGACCGGCGCCACGCAAGGCCTTGCCGCGAAGGAGGGGTGCGACCTCGCCCTCGATCGCGAGCGCCCGCGTCAGCCAGCGCCGCCCTTCGTCGAGATGTCCGCGTGCCTCCCAGAAGGGCCATAGCGCCCCGGTCAGCCGTAGCGTCGTCGCCGCATCTTTCCATTCCAGCGCCCGCGCGAGCGCCACCCGCAGATTGTCATATTCCCGTTCGAGCCGGTCCAGCCACGCACCCTGCTCCGCCCCCGTCAGCATTGGCTCCGCTGCCTCCGCGAGCGCGAGATAATAGGCTGCGTGTACCCGATCGAGCCGCGCCGCTTCCCCGCGCTCCTCCAGCCGGTCCCGCGCGTACTCGCGCAGGGTCGCCAACATCGCGACGCGCGGCTCGCCCCCGCCTTCCATCGGGAGCAGCATGCTCATATCCGCGAGTGCGGTCACGATATCCAGCGTCTCCATGTCGTCCCCGGTGGCGCAGATCGCCGCGATCGCCGCCAACGTGCCGCTCCCCGCGAACACCCCCAGACGCGCGAAGAGCGCCTGCTCGTCCGCGTCGAGCAGATCGTAACTCCAGCCAATCGTTGCCCGCATCGTCCGTTGCCGTGTCGGCAGGTCTCGCGCTCCGTCCCGCAGCACCGTCAACCGCCGCTCCAGCCGTGCGAGCAGATCGGCGGGGGGCAGGAGGGTGACGCGCGCCGCCGCCAATTCGATGGCGAGCGGCAAGCCATCCAACCGCTCGCAAATCTGCGCCACCACTGCCGCGTTCGCCGCATTCAGGGCGAAATCCGGACGGATTGCTTGTGCCCGTGCGACGAACAGTTGCACCGCCGGATACCCGGCGACGGTCTCCGGCGCGACCGGTCGCCCGCTTGGCGGCACGGCGAGGGGCGGCACGCGAAACTGCTGCTCGCCGCGCACGCGCAAGACCGTCCGGCTGGTGACGAGCAGGGTGAGATGCGGACAACGCGCGAGGAGATCGGCGACCAGGGGCGCGGCATCCCGCACCTGCTCGAAGTTGTCCAGCACGAGGAGCCGGTGTTGATCGCGCAGGTGGGCGACGAGCAGGTCATCCACCGGCTGCCCGTCCTGCGCGCGGAGACCGAGGGCGTGCGCCAGCGTCGTCGCCACGAGCGCGTGATCGCGCAGGGCGGAGAGGTCAATGAACGAGACGCCGTCCGCGTACTCCTCTCGGAGAAGCGCCGCCACGGCGAGGGCGAGGCGCGTTTTGCCCACCCCGCCGGGACCGGTGAGCGTGAGAAGGCGTGGCCCGTTGGCGCGCTGGAGAAAGTGCGCCGCCGCCGCCTCGGTGCGCTCGCGACCGATCATCAGCGTCGGTGGGATTGGCAGGGTGGCCGGTAGGTGCGGGATCGCGCGCTCAGGGGCTGGCTGGCTGGCTCCCGCCCCCGCTGCCATGAAGGCGTCACGATCCGCCGGGGCGAGCGCGAGGGCGGCGGCGAGGAGCGCCACGGTATCCGGGTGGGGCCGCGTCCGCCGCCCGCGCTCAATGGCGGCGATGGCGGCCACGCTCAGTCCCGCGCGCTCCGCTAATGCCTCCTGCGAGAAACCGGCGGCGCGGCGTTGCTGCCGCAAGAGTGCACCGAATGTCTGATCCTCGCTCGCAGCCAAATCCCCGTCTCCCTTGCAAACCCGGACTGCGAATCATTCAAAATATACCACCGAGGGGATTGTCAGGGAAACGTCAGGGTATTGTCCGTGGTCAGTACCTGTCCCGCACAGCAGACTATGGATGGGCGCGGGAAGCGCCGCAAACCGGGCCGCACGATCTGCCCTGCGTCTGCGCGGCACGCGGGAAAAGGCGGCAAATGATGGAGGTTTTGCGATGTCACAGCACACAATGGCTGCTCCGTATCTGCTGGGGCGCAGCGCGACGGAAACCGAGCGGCTGATCTATCAGGCGGATTTCCAATCGGTCTTCACCCGGCGGCTGCTTGAGGAAGCGGGTATCGGGCCGGGGATGCGCGTGCTCGATGTCGGGAGCGGCGTGGGCGATGTGGCGCTCCTCGCTGCCGGACTGGTCGGTTCGCACGGCGCGGTCGTCGGCATAGACAACAACCCGGCTGTGCTCGTCACGGCGCGGGCGCGGGCTACCGGGCGGGCGAATGTCACATATATCGAGGGTGACCTCAATGCGCCGCCGGTGGACGGGCCGTTTGATGCCGTCGTCGGCAGGCTGGTGCTGCTCTATCAGCCCGACCCGGTCGCGACGCTGCGCTCGCTGGCACGCCTGGTCCGCCCCGGCGGAGTCGTCGCCTTTCAGGAGTTCAACTTCACCGCTGAATCGCTTGTCCAGTCCCCGTCAACACCGCTCTGGGAGCAGGTCTGGGGCTGGATGCGGGAGACGATGCGCCGGGTGGGCATTGACGAGCGCATTGGCTATCACCTGCACCGGCACTATCGGGACGCGGGGTTGCCCGCGCCGCAGATGCATGCCTCATCATCGGTCGGTGGCGTGGAGTGGGGCGGGCATGCCTACGCGGCGGAGACGCTGCGCAGCATGCTGCCGCTTGTGACGATGTTCGGCATCGCGACGGCGGATGAGGTGGAGATTGATACTCTCGCCGACCGGCTGCGCGCGGAAACGGCGGCCTGTGACGGCGTGGTGAAGTCGCCGGATTTCATCGGCGCGTGGGCGCGCGTCTGATACGACCCCCGGCGCGCAGGCGCGGGGAACGATACACGGAATAGATCGGAGACAAGGTTCATGAGTAGTCACGTTCATCGGTACGCCGCTCGCCTGCTCGCGGCGCTGCTCCTGCTTCTGCTCGCGCTGCCCCTCGGCCCGGCGACCACCGTCCGCGCCGCAGGGACGACCTACTACGTCGGCAGCCTCATTGACGACGCGGGCATACCGACGGGCGCCTGCATCAACGCCAGCAATACCACTTGCACGCTGCGCGACATCCTCGCCATCGCCGGGAACGGCGACACCATCCATTTCGATGCGTACGCCAGTTCTGGCGCCTATCGCCTCGGCACGGGCGCGAACCAGGGAACGCTGACGATCACGCACTCGGTAACGATCGCCGGGCCGGGGTCGGACAAGGTCGCCATTGACGGCGGATTCAATGTCGCCACGCATACTCAGGGGACGATCGTCTTCATGGTCAACAGCGGCGTGACGGCGACGATTAGAGCGGATTTCGTACTTACTGGACCGGTCTATCATCAAAATCGCTTGCCCTGCAAGCAGAAACATCGGGTCAATAGAATCTCAAACCGCTCTAGCGGGCTGGAGATCACGCACGGCAACAACCAGAACGTTGGCGGTGGCGGCATCTACAGCCTGGGTACGCTCATCCTTACGAATGATCTGATTGACCACAATAACACCCTCGATATTGGCGGCGGCGTTGACAGTGACGGTGGCACATCGGTGACGGTAACGGGATGCACCTTCATCGGCAACACTGCCGGAAGTTATGGGGGCGGAATCTCGGTTACTTTCGGCAGTGCCAGCATCACGAATAGCACATTCTCCACTAATAGCGCCATGTACGGTGGTGGCGGGATCTATTTCGAAGATTCGGTCCCATCGAGTGTCACGAACAGCACGCTCACCGCCAATAGCGTAACGGCCTACGGTGGCGGCGGCATTTACATCTTCAACGGTTACATCACGCTGGCCAACGACACCATCGTCAATAATAGCGCGGTTGCCCCCGGCGGTGGCGGTATCTACGACGGCGGGCAGAGCCTGACGATCACCAGCAGCACGATCGCGATGAATCACGTAAATGCCAACGGCGTGGGTGGCGGCATCCTCTCGGCGGGTTTTGCCCCGGTGACGGTCGCGAACGCGATCATCGCCAACAACGACGCGGGCAACTGCGCCAGAAGCGCGCCGACAGGCGGGATCACCGATGGCGGACACAACCTCCAGTTCGGCGACGCCTCCTGCGGCGTCACCATCCCCGTCAACGACCCCCTGCTCGATCCCGGCGGTCTGAGCAATAATGGCGGCCCGACGCAGACGATCGCCCTGCTGCCCGGCTCTCCGGCGATTGACGCCGTACCCGCGACCGGCGCGAACTGCCCGACCACCGACCAGCGCGGCATCGCCCGCCCGCAGCCCACAGGTGGCGCCTGTGATAGCGGCGCATACGAATACGTGCCCGTGCGCGCCACCGTCACTGGCATGTACGCGGTCGGTACCGCCGGGCAGACCATACGGCTCACGGGTACGGGCTTCCAGCGGGGATCACAGGTGCTCGTGGATGGCACGCCACTACTGGCCAGCGCCGTGACGAAATTGGCTCCGGACGGCACTGCGCTCACCGTCGCGCTGCCCAGCCATGTCGCAGGAGCCGTCACGCTCACGGTGGCGAATCCTGGCGGGCTGACGTCAGCCGCGACAGGCAATCTCACCTATCAAACACCGACCTCGCTGCCACCGCCGAGACTGACGACCACACCCATACCGGGCAAAACGCCGCCTCCTCTGCCGTCGCCACGGTCAACGGTCGCACCGGCGCCGGGTGGGCCGCCGAGGCCGCTGCCACCTTCGCGGTGATGGTTCTCTCGCGCACGATCGCGCGGCGCGTGCATGCATCGGCGTGGGGTATTCCCGTTCGGGGTTCGCTCGTGCATCATTGTGGAGAGGCTTGCCCTCTCTTGATCGTCGCCCCATTGGATGGAGGAATTACCTGTGGCACACGAACCCCTCAATGTCCAGGCCCCAACGGTTGGCACGCCGCCGAGTACGGTCACGCATCCCCCGCGTCAGTGGGGTCCTGACGCGCCGCCGAACGTCTACCCGGACCCGGACATCATCGTCATTGACCCGGAATTTGGCAGATGCATCGTCGGCAACACGCCGATTCAGCGGCTCTGGACCGGTTCGCTCTGGGCGGAAGGCCCTGCGTGGTCGAGCCAGGGCCGCTATCTCGTCTGGAGCGATGTCGGCGGCGATGTCCAGTACCGCTGGTTGCAGGACGATGGCCGTGTAACCGCCTTCCGCGCGCCGTCACGCAACAGCAACGGCAATTCGTTCGACTTTCAGGGCCGCCAGATTACCTGCGAGCATTTCTCCCGCCGTGTCGTTCGCTGGGAGCACGACGGCACATTGACGGTGATCGCGGATGCCTACACGGGCAAGCGCCTCAACTCGCCGAACGATCTCGTCCCGCATCCCGACGGCAGCATCTGGTTCACCGATCCGCCCTACGGGAATTCGCTCTATGAAGGCCAGCCGGACGAAGGTGGCCCCTTCAATCCACGGATCGGCACGGTGGACGCGGGCGGCGAAACGCAGCAGTTGCCGCCCTCCATCTACCGCGTTGATCCGAGCGGCCGGATTGATCTCGTCACCGACGAACTCGCCCGCCCTAACGGCCTCTGTTTCTCGCCCGACTACACGAAACTCTACGTCTGCGACACCGGGCCGGGGCCGCGCGACATCAAGGTCTACAATGTCACGGACGCGCGCAAAGTCACAAACGGCAGGGTCTTCACCGATATGATGGTGGACGGCGTGCATTGCGGGCCGGACGGCATGCGCGCCGATGTCGCGGGCAATCTCTGGTGCGCGAGCGCCGCCGGCGCCGACGGCCTCGGCTACAACGGCGTCCTCATCTTCACGCCCGCAGGCGAACTGATCGGGCGTATTCGTCTGCCGGAAGCGTGCGCCAATCTCTGTTTCGGTGGCCCAAAGCGCAACCGCCTCTTTATGACCGCCAGCCAATCGGTCTATGCGCTCTCCGTCAACACACAGGGCGCGACGCCGGGGTGAGCGGGCGCGGCACAGCGGGGCGGCATGATGGGTAGTCGTCAGAGACTGCTCGCCATGCCGCCCTGCTGAGACAGCGGGCTGCTATCCGCCCAGCCGTCCAATCACGTCACCCGGGGCGCGCCCGCTCATCATCATACCTGTTGCCGGGTCGAGGGTGAGCATGGGTGCGCCGGGGTGAGAGAAATCGAACATACCATTCAGGCTCCCGGCCTTCTCGTCGAACGACTGGTCGCCGATCCGTCCGAGGCTCCAGTTATCCTCGACGAAGCGCAGAATGGAACTCTGGTCCGTGACAGGATGATCCACGAAATTGACCCTGGCGTAGGGAGAGATGACCATCAGCGGCAGTCGCGGGCCGTAGCCGCAGCGATCGGCGTACGTGCCGGGTATCATCGCGCCGCACATGCCCGGATCGGTGAGCGCATCATTGGCCGGGTCGCTGGAGACGTTGACGACCGGCCCCATGACGTGGTCGTACCAGCCATCCGAATCATCGTAGGCAATGACGACCGCCGTAGTGGCCCAGGTGGGGAGCGTCTGGAGGTGGTTGATGGTCGCAACGAGGAACTGCTGTTCATCCAGCGGATCGGAGTAGCCGGCGTGACCATCCTGATATTCCGCTGCCTTGAGATAACTCACGGCGGGCAGGTTCCCAGCATCGGCGGTTGCCCAGAAATCCGTGAGATCGTACTGATGATTCGCCTGATCGGTCTTGCCGATCATCGTGACGGCGGTCGGCGGCAGATGGTTCGGATTGGCGGTGGACCGATAGTACTGGAACGGCTCGTGATGCGGGCTGTAGTCGGCGATTTTGTTCCCGCCGATGTTCTGATGCGCCGCGCCGCAGGTCACGCTGTTCCCCGCGACCGCAGTCGGTCTGAAGCCGCCCTGGAACCAACCCCAGGTGACGCCATTGTCGTTCATCAGGTCGCCGACGTTCCTGCCACTCATCGCGACGGTCGGGTATTTGCTGCTGGAGCATGCATCATAGGTCGGATCGGTGTCGCTGAAGATCGTGCTGTTTGCGACGACCTTGGGTAGATCAGTGGGAGTGGCGCCATGGGTCTGACCGGCGATGAGGTTGAGTGCGCCGGGCGTCGAGGGGCCGAACGTCGTGCCGAAGGAATTATCGCTCATCGCGAAGTGCTGCGCGTAGTTCCACATTGCGGTGGTGGTATTGCCGTCGTAGTAGTCCATCACGAGATTCTTGTCGGCGCAACTGCTGCCGCTGGTATTCTGGACGAACTGATCCATCAGGCCGTGGTTGGCCGCCTTCTGCTCGGCTTCGTACCCGTGATCCATGTCACAGGTGAGCGCCTCGGTGCGACTGAGTCGCCGGGGATTCGCCGCGTTGGGGTTGTGGGTGAGCAGGTCCTGGCTCAGGCCGTTGACGGAGGGAGTGCCGGATGCGGCGGTGAAGCCCGGTTCGCCCGCCGGGTTCGCGGCGTTCGGATACGTGCCGAAGTAATGGTCGAACGAGACATTCTCCTGGAAGATGACGACGAGGTGCTCGATCGGCGTCGCTGTGGATGGGCCTGGCGCCGTTGCGGATACCTGGCTTGCGAGACCAACGATGAGCGCGAGCGCCGCTATCGTCCTGACGAGTGGCCTGTGCATACTATTTCCTCCCTGACCGACTGGATCACCCTCCAAGTGCGAAGGCCAGGGGCAATAGTAGAACCCGTTCCGGGCGGGAAGATACGGTGATCGTTACTGTCTGTTTATCGGACGATGAACGCGCCAGTGGTCATCGCTGAACGGGTTCGCGAGCGCGGCGGGTCTTCGGCGCTCCGCCCGCCATTGCGCAACCACGATGATGCAGACCAGCACGAGCGCGACCGCGCGACCGTCGTAGTTGACGACCAGCGGCCACACCGGGCGGCTGGGGAACCATTCGTTCAGGTAGCCGAAACCGGCGCTGCCGACAACGATGCCCGTCGGCAGCAGCATCGCGCCCCGCACCAGCGGCACGCAGGTGAGCAGCAGCAGCACATACCAGGGCTGGCTCGGCGTTGCGAGCGTCAGGAGGACGATGAAAAGGACGGCGATGCGATCGGCCATGCCGCGCACCGAGGTCGCCGGTCGCAGCCAGCACGCAAACGCGCACGCTATCATCGCCGCAACGATGCCGCCCTCATACCACGTCGTCGCGGAAAGAATGGCGAGCGGGGAATGGGCAAGCAACGTTGACACCCCCGGCAACCGATCCACCAGCCAGGTGGCTTGATGGAGCAGATAGTATCGTTTTCCAGAAGAAATCCCTTCCTGCTGCACGTAGCCGGGGAGGAACCCGAGGACGCGTGTGCCGACCGATAGGAAGGGGAGATAGGCCAGTACGGTCGTCACGATCAGCCCGGCGAGCAGGCGTACATTGCGACGCGGCGTGGCGAGCAGTGCGGGGAGAGCGACGAGCGCGTAGAATTTGACGAGCGTCGCGCACGCGAGTAACACCCCCGAGAGCGCGGAGCGATTCACGGTGCGCGCCCACAATGCCAGCGCGATGAAGAGCGCGGCGACGACATCAATATGGCCGCTGTGCCCGACTTCGAGGATGAGTAGCGGGTGCCATGCGTAGAGCAGGACGCGCTCCGGTCGGATCCCCGCCCGGACGAGCAGGATGACGAGGACCACGGCGGTGGCGAGGTCCAGCAGGGAGAGCGCGAGTTTGGTCCACGCCACGCTGTTGGGATGCAGCGCGTAGATGAGGCGGAAGACGCCCTGGGCGACGGGAGGGTAGATGGTCGGCACGGGCTTGCGGTTGATGCCGGGGTAGATCGCCCGATCGCGGAAGCGTGCCACGGCCGGATCGTTCGGCGCGTAGCGGTACGGGTTGATTCCCGCTGCCTGGATGTGTCCGTCCCAGACATAGCGATAGACGTCGTCAGAGACGGTCGGCGTCTGGGGGATAAAGGTGAGGCGGGCGCAGAGGGCGATCAGGAAGATCAGCGCGAGCGTCCAGCGCACGGGCGGCTTGCGCCAGATCACCCATGCCGCCGCGAGCGCGTACAGTGCGAGTTCAATCACGAAGAAGGCGGTGTAGGTGCGGTAGTGGGTCGCCACGACCCGCCACTGGGCGATGGTGTGTGTCAGGGCAACCAGCGCGATCCCGCAGGCCGCCAGCACGCCGAGATCGAGGAGCGTGCGGCGGGTTGTATGGGGTGGTTCACGATGATCGAAGGCGACGAGAGGCCCGTGCCAGGCACGAACCCCTGCGATCGTCGCATGCAGATACCGATGGAGGCGTGCGTCAGACGCGGTCGTCACCGATCTCCCATCGTATTAGACAACCTGCACGGTTATCCGGTCGTACCCCCGCGCCCCCTGCGGCACGATGTCCTGGAAGGCGGAAATCTGGGGCGCGCCAGTGCCATCGGTTGCGCGGACGACGAGATGGTACATGTCGGGCCGCGTCGGTGTCCAGTCGGCGCTCCAGAGCGCCCAGGTGAGTTTCGTGCCGGGATAATCAATCCGCGCGTCCTGCCACGTCGCGCCATCGTCCGTGCTGATCTCGACGCGCGAGATGCCGCGATTGCCGCCGAACGCGATGCCACGGATGGTGGTCGGCTTGCCGGCGGGAAGCGGTGGGCCGCCACCGGGTACGTCAATGCGCGAGCGCGTCGGGATGACGAAGTCCGGCCCCCACCCCTGCTGCTCGTAGAAACCCTTCACCGGACGATCCACGAGTTCGATGCCGGTCACCCATTTGACATTTTTCTCGCCATACATCCCCGGTACGATCACCCGAACGGGATAGCCGTGTCGCTGCGGGATCGGCGCGCCGTTCATCTCGTAGACGACGAGCGTTGTTGGATCCATTGCCTTGTCGAAGGGGATCGTATCGGTATAGCCATCCGCGCCATTCAGTTTCACTTCCACGACACCGGCGTGTGGGCCTGCGGCATCGAGGAGCATGCGCATCGGCACGCCTTTCCACTTTGCGTTGCTCATCAGGCCG